>CAYQMY010000093.1:8710-8780 GCA_964418735.1 uncultured Oscillospiraceae bacterium
CGTGCGCTTCGTTCGCGGTCTGGAGGATGAGTTCCTCAACATAGAGAGGAGGAGCTTCCGTGGCAACAAC
>CAYQMY010000094.1:0-8660 GCA_964418735.1 uncultured Oscillospiraceae bacterium
TCGGTTGAATTCGTTGCATTACTTTTTCAACCTGTTCCATTATGATTGTACTATTCTTGTTCCCAGTAAACTATGTGACGCCCTACTTTACGCTTACTCACGATTGACCATTTCCATAGCCCTATTGCTGACATTATTCATTCTCCCGACCCACTCCAACTGATTCTCCGCCTTGAGCCGCTCGGGGATGCCTTCCGCAGTTGCCATCTGTTTGACCAACCGAGAAAACATTTCTTCTGCTTCGTCGTTGAGGTCGGCAAGGTAGTCGTTGAGTTTCCTGGAAGTCAGAAGATCGGCATAGAGCACCTGGCGGTGCTGCTTGATATAGCTCAAATGGCGCAGTCCCCAGATGCCGATAGGGCGGTGTTCTGGTTCATCGTTAGGTAGGTCGCCCCACGGCAGATAGTAGTCTCCTACGAGGGTATACGGAATGCCGGTCGTTTTGTCGATGATATGCTTCTCCATAGATTATGCCTTCCTATAGATTACTCTGAATCGTTTTGTTTTTGCATCAATGACTTTGAGAAGAATTGTGTCCACATCTTCCGTGTACTTGCCTTCGGATATCAATTTGTTGCGCATTTCATTTAAGCTGTTCACAAGAATTCTCCGTTCAAAGTCGTCCAGAGCAACATGGTATTTCTTCTCCATAATCAAACCTCCTTTTGATTCCTGTCTACATTGTACAGAAGAAAGGGCTTGAAGACGAATGTACAAATTAAAAGAAAAAGAAAATGTAAGAGACTCATTGCGGTTTCCGCTTACTGGAATTTCCAGATACAATTCTGGCTTATGCTGGTTGGTGTATTGCATTAGGTTCAGTGTTTTCAGCAATGCAGATATAGAAAAACGCCATCTCAGTCATCGACCAAGATGGCGCTTTTCTATGATGTATCAGAGCGGACACTTGACGGCGAAACCGCCGGCAAAATAATAGGTGTTCGTCCAATACACGTTTGGTGGAGGCGGGGGGAGTTGAACCCCCGTCCGAAAGCACTTTAACAAAAACTTCTCCGGGCGCAGACGGTTATTTAGATTCCCTTACCCAAGCGTGAACCGTCACACTCAGGGGCTCGGTAGCTTCATTGTTCATGGTACGCTCAAAGCTTTGCGAACTCACGTGCACCACTAATCGACGCCCTCATCCGGCTCGTGGTCCTTCCGGCGAGGACGGTAGCTTAAGCAGCTACAGGCATTAAAGAATTATTGTTGTTCTTTAATTTATAAATTTTGCCATTTTTAGGAGGGTGACGCCTCCGCCCGCTATTTCTGCCTCCACACCCCCGTCGAAACCGGTACGCCCCCATGAAAACCGCAGTATTGCGGTCATGTAGGCAGTGCGCTTGGCAATTGATATGATGCGTTTTTGTGATTTAGATTATTCGCTTAGGTTTTATGCTTTTTCCGGCTCGGGAATTTCCTCACCGAAGGTGTCAACTGTCACCTTTTTGATCTTCTGCTCAGTCGCCGGCTTGTCATTGTAGTCCACTTTGACGTTTGCAATCGCGTCAACGGCATCAAGGCCTTCAATTACCTTGCCGAAGGCGGCGTAGCTGCCGTCAAGATGCGGAGAATTTGCGTGCATTATGAAAAACTGGCTTCCTGCGGAGTTCGGCATCGCGCTTCTCGCCATGGAGAGGACGCCGCGGTCATGCTTAAGCTCGTTTTTGCATCCGTTCTTAGAAAACTCGCCTTTTATGGAATAGCCGGGTCCGCCGATGCCCATTCCCTGCGGGCAGCCGCCCTGAATCATGAAACCCTTTATTACTCTGTGGAAAATCAGACCGTTGTAGAAGCCCTTATTGATGAGCGATACAAAGTTCCTGACCGTGTTGGGTGCAATTTCGGGGTAAAGCTCAGCTTTTATCACCGAGCCGTTTTCCATCTCTATCGTTACTATGGGGTTTGTCATTCGTATTCTCCTAACTGTTTTTCTCCTTGATTTTCCTGTCCATCTCGCGTTCGGCATCCTTGCGAGCCGAGGTTTCTCGCTTGTCGTGCAGCTTTTTGCCCTTGCAGAGCCCGAGCTCGACCTTAACCAGCGAACCCTTAAGATAGACCGAAAGCGGAATAAGCGCAAGACCGTCCTGCTTTATCTGCCCGTAAAGCTTCATGATTTCACGCTTGTGCATAAGAAGCTTTTTCGGTCTTAAGGGGTCCTTATTAAAGATATTCCCCTTTTCATAAGGACTTATGTGCATTCCATGGGCAAATACTTCCCCGTTTTTCACGGTGCAGTAAGCATCCTTCAGGTTAATTGTGCCGAGCCGCACAGACTTGACCTCAGTTCCCGAAAGCGATATTCCTGCCTCAAACTTCTCCTCGACGAAGTATTCGTGGTATGCCTTTCTGTTCTGGGCGACTATCTTTATGCCTTCCTTTTGTACTGACAAAGCTACCGCCCCTCTCGCGTATTATGCGTATAATAATTACATGGTTATTAAATCATGATTTGAATCATGGTTTAATTTTGCCATGTGCCGTCTCCGACTGCACGGCTTGAAAATTATGCGCTTCGGCGCAGAGCGCCGAAATGCGCGTTATAATAACCACTACATGGTTATTATAACATATTTGTCAAGGTCTTAAAAGCTTTTTCAGCATATTGACGGCGTTTGTTGTTATAACTTCCTCGCCCTGCTCCTCAATATGTAGGACAAATCCCTCAGTATTTCCGAGCATTTCTCCGAATTCAAACAGCGCCGGACAAAGCTGCTCACCCTTTTCGGGGTATACCGCCAGCACATACATTTTGTTGTAGCGAATCAGCTTTGAATTATGATCCGGGGGACACTCAGATACAGCCGAAATCATATCCTCAAAAGAATCAAACGCAAAGCAATAGGGTGTCCTCGACTTGTCCCAGGCGATAACCAAAAGAGAATCCTTTCCCGCAAAAATCTCAAACTCGGCACGCTCCCAGCCTTCGACATCGAGCAGCGCGGCCGCCTGCTTAATGCTAACGCTTTCCGAGTCCATTTCACGCTCCCTAAGATCGTTTCCGTTGAGATAAAGTGCGACAGCCGAGTGTCCTATGTAACGTATATCCATAATACCTCTCCATACTTAATTTATGCCCATATAACGATAGGGCATTGTTAACTCAACATATTATAATACTTGTAAAAGCCTATTTACAGCTGTAAAAAATGTCAGTCTACGTGTTTGCAGCGATGTATTTACAAATAGGCCTGCTTATGTTATTGTAGTTGCACATGAACTATTACTTCTCAATGGAGATCATAAAAAATGCAAACTAGCTGTGACCAAAAGTACATATTTGTAATATTCTCTAATACTCATACAAGAATCGGTGCTTTGATACGATTTATAACTCATAATCAATACAACCACGTATCTATTGCGCTTGAAGACGATTTTAAAGCAATGTACTCCTTCACTCGTTACCATAAGAACACTCCTTTGGTGGCGGGCTTTTCAGAGGAATCTCCGCTTCGCTACTGTTCCTGCGAAGATGAAATAACCAATGTGAAAATATGCAGAATACCTGTTACCGCCGAAAAGCATAAGCAAATTTCGGAATACTTAAGCTCTATTCAGATGAATTCGGATAAATATCTTTACAACCTGTTCTCTGCAGCTCTTTATCCAGCAGGGCGAAGGCTTCAAATCCCGAATTCTTACACCTGCCTCGAATTTGCCATACACATATTAAGCACCTTTTATGTCGCTGACGGCGTTTATGACCATAGGTTCTATAAAATAATCGAGCTTGAGTGCCTTCTGGACAGATACAGGATGTATGAGGGCGATCTTTCGGGTATAGCTCAGCCTGACGGCTGGGGAAATGATTTTTACCCCATTTACATACGAAGAAAGGTCAAGGTGTTCTCCTCGGCCAAAAGGGTGGGCAGACTTTTCTACAGAGTAGTGTTGGGATACTGATTTATAGTGTGTATCCAATACCCCCCATTCACGCACGATTTGCGCGGGTTGTGGTATTTTCCCGTGAAGTGAATTCCCTGAAAAATGATTCAAATACCCTGAGGGGATTTCGATAATTAAAGACACGGATACCCGTGTCTTTATTTTTTTGACATTGCTTTAATACTCAATTATGTTATAATGGTTAATTAGGAAAATATGCTTAGGAAAATATGCTTAGGGCTAAAATGTATTTATTTCTCGAGAGGGTCTATAATATGCGCTTCATTGAAAAAACAATAACCAGCAGAATTGTATACGAAGGACGTATCGTAACAGTAAAGGAGGATACAGCGGAGCTTAAAAACGGCAAGGCCGTTTACCGCGAGGTGGTGGACCATCTCGGCGGAGTGACAATTATCCCCGTGGACGAAAACGGTGACGTTATCGCCGTTCGCCAGTTTCGCTATCCCTTCATGAAGGAAACCATTGAGGTTCCCGCCGGAAAGCTCGAGTACGGCGAGGACCCTTACGAATGTGCGATAAGAGAGCTGAGTGAGGAAACCGGCATATCCGCCGGACGGATGATAAACCTTGGCATGATTTATCCCTCCCCGGGCTTTTGCCGAGAGATTCTCTACATTTATCTCGCGCTTGACCTGAGCTACGGAACCTCCCATCCCGATGAGGATGAGTTTCTGAACGTTGAGCGCATACACCTTGACAAGCTTGTCGATATGATTATGAGTGACGAGATTCGTGACGCAAAAACTGTTGTTGCGGTTTTGAAGGCAGCGAATTATTTAAAAACAACCGGAGGTTTTTATGGGGAAAACCGTTCTGATAGTTGACGATGAAAGAAGCATCGTCGACATACTGAGCTTTAATCTTGTACGCGAGGGTTACGAAATCCTCTGCGCTTACGACGGCAGAGAGGGGCTCTCTCTCGCTGTCGATAAAAATCCCGACCTTGTTCTGCTAGATATAATGCTTCCCTATCTCGATGGCTTCGAGGTCTGCAGGGAAATTCGAAAAAAGAACAATCATATTCCTATAATAATGCTTACCGCCCGGGAGGAGGAGGAGGACAAGATTCTCGGCCTTGAGCTCGGCGCTGACGATTACATATCGAAGCCCTTTTCCATACGCGAGCTGCTCGCGAGAGTAAAGACGAATATGAGGAGAGCCACGGCGGCTGACGCCGCTCCGCCTGCGGAGAGCTCCACAAATATTCGCTTCGGAAGCTTAGTGATTGATCCCGAAACCCGAAACGTTTTCAAAGGCGGCACGGCCCTCGAGCTGAGCATACGCGAATATGAGCTGCTGCACTTTCTCGCCTCGAACTCCGGCAAGGTCTTCTCGCGTGAGGAGCTTCTGGAGAGGGTATGGAACTACAAATACTTCGGTGACCTTCGCGCCGTTGACGTAGCCGTTAAAAGACTGCGCGAAAAAATCGAGACCAACTCCGCCGAGCCCGAATATATTCTCACGCGGCGCGGCGCGGGCTATTATTTCAACACACATACCGCTTAGGTAATAACCAATTTGCTGCGTTTGATTACCTTTATACTTAAGATTGCCGGGGTGATAAGACATGAAAAGAGGGCTGCATACGAAGCTGATGCTTATTATGCTTCTACTTAACATTTCCCTCATGACTGTTGTCGGCGCCTTTTTGATACGCGGTGTGCTGCGTTTTTACCAGGGTGAATTTCACAACTTAATGGATTCTGTTTTTTCGGACGACCAAGGTTTTGCAAACGACCTTTACGCCGCAGCCGCTGAGAATGACGGCGGAAAAAAACTGGATGATATAATGAACACCAAACTTAGTTCTCTGGGCATCAACTCGGATACGCGAAATTATTATTTACTCGACGGTAACGGACAGTACCTCTTTGGTACCTCAAAGCCAAGCGGAACACTTACAGCCACCCCCAATATTCTTCGCGCTATTGCAACCGGCAAGCCAAGCAACGAGAGCAACAGCACTGCGAGCTATATGGACATAGCCATTCCAATACCCAGCGAAAACGGCAACTACATAATCTATATCAGGGACGATAAGCAAACGGTTCAGGCGCTCAACACCGAGCTTTTCTTTATCATTATTGAGGCTCTTATTATCAGTCTCGTAATATCGGTTCTGCTGAGCTTTCTGCTTTCAAAAACCCTTGTCACTCCCATCGAAAGGCTGACTGTAGCCGCCAAGCGTGTTTCGGAGGGTGACTTCTCCGAAAAAATAGAGGTCGAAACCCGCGACGAAATCGGCATTCTGAACCGCACCTTTAACAACATGGCGATTCAGCTTAGAAACACGATGAATGATATCGAAAAGGAGCGCAACAAGCTCATCACGGTCTTTTCTCACATGACCGACGGCGTAGTGGCGTTCTCCGGAGACGGACATATTACGCACCGCAATCCGGCGGCGGAGCGCATGCTTGGCCGCCCGCTCGGCAAAGAAAAGGCAACCTTCGGAAACATTTTCGGAGAATTCGTTTCCATTGATGATCTTTTGACGCTCAAGTACCCCGAGTACGCCGAGTTTGAGCGAAATATCAAGGGCAAGGACCTTGAAATCGCCCTGGCCCCCTTCTCCGGCTATGACGAGCAGGGCGGCATACTGGCGGTTATCCATGACGTTACCCAGCAGAAGAAATCGGAGCAGCTCAGACGCGAATTCGTTGCAAACGTATCGCATGAGCTTAGAACTCCGATTACAAACATAAGAAGCTATGCCGAAACACTTTCCGATGGCAGTGAAATACCTCCCGATATGGAAAAGGGCTTTTTGAAGGTAATCGTTAACGAGAGCGACCGCATGGCCAAAATCGTTCAGGACCTTCTTACCCTCTCCCGACTGGATGCGGAGGCAAACTTCAACTTTGAAAAGTTCTCCTTTGCTGCCTCCGTCGGCAGCACCTACGACTCAATGCTGCTGGAGGCTAAAAAGCACAATCTGAGCCTTTCGCTGAGCTTTGAGGGCGAACTGCCCGAAATCATCGGAGACAGGGCGCGAATCGAGCAGGTTCTTCTGAACATTCTCTCGAACGCCGTGCGCTATACGCCCGAGGGCGGCAGCGTAACCGTAAAAGCCGGTCAAAGCGGCGACACGGTTTGGATGTCCGTTCAGGACACGGGCATCGGTATCCCGAAGGAAGACCTGCCGAGGATATTTGACCGTTTTTACCGTGTGGACAAGGCCAGATCGCGTGTGTCAGGCGGCACAGGCCTCGGTCTTTCCATAGCGATGGACATTGTGCGAAAGCACAGCGGAAGCATCAATGTCGAAAGCAACGCCGGTGAGGGAACGACCATGACCGTTATTCTCCCTATTGAGGCGAAGCTGGTATAAATCTGACGGAGGATTGAAAGTGTCCAGACGACTTTTGGAATCATGCAAAACCCTGCTGATAATACTTCTCTGTGTCTCCGCCTTATTCCTCGCCGGCAAGACAGAGCTTTTCAGCAGCATAAAGGATTCGGTTCCCTTTTTTGCTTCCGTCGACAGCTGGATTAAATCACTGGGAAGCACTTCCGAAACCCCGAAGGAAGGCGACGTGGCGTTTAAGGAGGCCTCGGTTCCCTTATACGCCGCCGTAACATCCCTTGGCGGACAGCACCATGGGCTTAAGTACGACGGAAAGGTGCTGAAGTATTTTTATGAGCGCACGGGCAGTATTATCGGCAAGGCCATCTCCTCCGCCTCATCGCCCGAAGTTATATCCGAGGAGGCCTGGCAAAAGGCCCTGAAGTCTCCGGGAATTTTTTATGATTACCTGAACCCTGTGCCCATCGATGCGCTTTCAAGCTGGTTCGGAGCCGGTTCAGAAAACCTCGTAGACGGGGCAAGTGTTCGCCGCCTCTGCATCACGAACACCGACAAAAACAGTGTCGCGCTGTTTTACTGCGACGAGAAAACTAAAAAATACTACCGCTCCTACACCTCGGTTCTTTATTCGTCCTTATCCACCTACATACCCGAATACCTCCCGAACGGAGCGAAGTTTGCGTTTGAGCTTGCGGAAACCGATAAGGTTTACGCCGTTACCGAACCCTATACGCTCCTTCTGAAATCATTCGGCGGCTTGTCGGACGCAGCTGTCGGAAACCCGTTCTATACCATGATATCGCAGGCGAACATTCTCACTATGTTTAAAGTGAATCTGCGTCTCAGCACTCATTATACAGAGTCGGACAGCACGGAGGTATATAATGAGGAGCGCTACTCACTGCGTCTGCGCTCTGACGGAACGGTATCCTATCACTCGTCCAGAAGCTCCGGAAACCGTATGAATGTAAATTCCTCTGGCGCTTCTCCCTCCTTCGCAGAAATGCTCGACAGCGCGAGGTCTCTTGCGGCGGCCTCCATAGGCTCGGCCTGTGGCGACGCAGAAGTGCTGTTTACGGGCTATAGCAAGGATGACGAGGTATATACTTTCACCTTTGATTATTATGTAAACGGAGTTGCCGTATATCTTTCGTCTAGCCGCCACGCCGCCACGATAGAAATAAGCGGCAGTTATATTACCTCGGCCTATTTGGTTTTCCGAACCTTTTCACTAGGAGGAGCGCTTCAAAAGCCCCTTCCGGACCTTCAGGCGGCTGTTCTCGTAAACGAGAGCGGCGGCGAGCCTGTGCTTTCGTACATTGAAACTGACGAGGGTCGGCTTGAAGCGGATTGGACAGAAAAATAGCTTTTCCTGAATTGTTGCGAGAAGGAGGATAATTCTTGGAAAAATCTAAAATCAAAAATGTAATCATCATCATTC
>CAYQMY010000095.1:0-8645 GCA_964418735.1 uncultured Oscillospiraceae bacterium
GGCTTACGTGAGTAGCCGGGGGTATGTTTGTATCCCGCTGAGTGTGAGAATCATTCTCAAATCAAGGTGGCACCGCGGATAGTATATCCGTCCTTGACAATTATTTGTCATGGACGGATTTTTTGTATTTGAAGGGGTGTTTTTTTATGATCAGTCCAAGCATTGAGGAAGCAAAGGTCCTTTCTAAGGAGTATAAAACCGTGCCTGTAAGCCGAACGATTTACTCCGATATCAGGACTCCGATTGAGGTTCTCAGAATTCTCAAAAATGTGAGCCGTCACTGCTATATGCTCGAAAGCCTTGAGGATTCAAGCAGGTGGGGGCGTTATACCTTCCTCGGCTACGATCCGAAGATGGAAATAAGCTGCGCGAACAATGTACTTCGCATCGATATGGGCAGCAAAATTACAATAGAGACAAACGATCCTGGGCTCTACATCCGCCAGATTATTGAGGACAACAGAAGTCCGCGCCTGCCGCAGCTGCCGCCGTTCTCGGGCGGGCTCGTGGGCTACTTTTCCTACGATTATATCAAGTACAGCGAACCGAAGCTGAAGCTTGACGCGGAGGATCAGGAAAGCTTCCGCGACGTTGACCTGATGCTTTTCGATAAGGTAATAGCCTTTGACAATCTTAAGCAGCAGATCATCCTGATTGTCAATGTCAAGACCGACGCTCTTGAGGAGAATTACAATAAGGCGGTCATAGAGCTTGAGAGCATGGTTGAGCTTATCAGAAACGGAGAAGCGGCCGATATTGCGCCGCTGAAGCTAAGCAGCGAATTTCGTCCTCTTTTCAGCGAGGAAGAGTACTGCGCGATGGTCGAAAAGGCGAAGAGGTACATTTACGAGGGCGATATTTTTCAGGTTGTGCTCTCGAACCGCCTTGAAGCCGACGCAGAGGGCAGCCTGCTTGACACCTACAGGGTGCTTCGCACGACTAACCCCTCACCCTATATGTTTTACTTCTCGAGCGATGACATAGAGATTGCGGGAGCGTCACCTGAAACTCTCGTAAAGCTTACCGACAAAACGCTCTACACCTTCCCGCTTGCCGGAACGAAGCCGAGGGGCTTAACTCCCGAGGAGGACAAAAGGCTTGAAGAAGAGCTGCTCAGCGACGAAAAGGAGCTTTCCGAGCACAACATGCTTGTTGACCTCGGAAGAAACGACATAGGCAAAATCAGCAAATTCGGAACGGTTAAAGTGGAAAAGTACCTCACTGTCGAGAAGTTCTCCCACGTTATGCACATTGGCTCGACTGTAAAGGGCGAAATCAGGGACGATAAAAACGCACTGGACGCTATAAGCGCGGTGCTCCCCGCCGGTACGCTATCCGGAGCGCCGAAAATTCGCGCCTGCGAGATAATTAACGAGCTTGAAAACAACAAAAGGGGCATCTACGGCGGCGCGATAGGCTACATTGACTTTACCGGAAATATGGACACCTGTATTGCGATACGGATAGCTTTTAAGAAAAACGGCAAGGTTTTTGTCCGTTCGGGCGCTGGAATTGTCGCAGACAGCGTTCCTGAAACGGAGCACAAGGAGTGCATAAACAAGGCCAAGGCGGTAATGAACGCGCTTAAGGCGGCGGAGGGGGGCATAGACAAATGATTCTTTTAATTGACAACTACGACAGCTTTTCCTATAACCTTTACCAGCTTATAGGCGAGCTTGAGCCTGATATACGCGTCATCAGAAACGACGAAATGACGCTTGAGGAAATCGAAGAATTGAAGCCGGATTATATTATACTCTCCCCGGGTCCGGGAAAACCCGCAGATGCAGGCATTTGCGTCAAGGCCGCAAAGCACTTCGCCGGGAAGATTCCTATCCTCGGCGTGTGCCTCGGGCATCAGGCTATTTGCGAGGCTTACGGCGCGACGGTTTCCTACGCAAAGGCGCTTATGCACGGGAAGCAGTCCGACATTGAGGTGGACATAGACTGCCCTGCTTTTAAAGGGCTGCCGAAAGTAATCAAAGGGGCAAGATACCATTCGCTGGCCGCTCTCGAGCCGACGATGCCGGCAGAGCTTTCTGTTACCGCGAGGACTGAGGACGGAGAGATAATGGCGGTAAAGCACAGGGACTTTGAGGTCTATGGACTGCAGTTTCATCCGGAGTCAATTTTGACGCCGCAGGGCAGGGAAATCCTCAAAAACTTCTTGGGAGGGAAAAGCGATGATTAAGGAAGCAACGGCAAAGCTTGTCGACAGGATAGATTTGACCTATTTTGAAGCCGGAGCGGTCATGGACGAGATTATGACCGGCGAAACCTCCCAGGTGCAGACCGCCGCCTTTCTCGCGGCGCTCAGCGCGAAGGGCGAGACAATAGACGAAATCACCGCCTGCGCGGCGGCGATGCGCAGCCACGCGACGAAGCTTGAGCACAATATGGAGCTGCTTGAAATCGTCGGCACCGGCGGCGACGGCGCAAAATCGTTCAACATCTCAACTACTTCGGCAATAGTGATAGCCGCGGCGGGAGTGCCGGTAGCAAAGCACGGCAACAGAGCGGCATCTTCTAGAAGCGGCGCCGCCGACGTTCTGGAGGCTTTGGGAGTCAAAATCGGACTTGAGCCCTCGGAGTGCCTTAAGCTGCTTAAGGAGAGCGGCATCTGCTTTTTCTTCGCTCAGAAGTACCATACCTCTATGAAGTACGTCGGACCCGTCAGAAAGGAGCTGGGTATCAGGACGATTTTTAATATACTCGGGCCGCTCACAAATCCGGCCTCGGCGAGTATGCAGGTGCTCGGGGTATATTCGGCTGAGCTTGTTGAGCCGCTGGCAAAGGTGCTTTCAAATCTCGGCGTAAGGCGCGGCATGGTGGTTTTCGGAGAGGATAAGCTGGACGAAATTTCGGTAAGCGGCGCAACGAAGGTCTGCGAGTTCAAGGACGGTGTTTTTGTAAATTATACAATCAAGCCTGAGGACTTCGGGATAAGGCGCTGCAAAAAAGCCGATATAGTCGGCGGAACGCCGGATGAAAACGCGATTATTACGCTATCGATTTTAAGGGGAGAAAGAGGAGCGAAGCGCGACGCTGTTTTGATGAACGCCGGCGCTGGGCTCTATATCGCTGGGAAAACGGAAACTTTGGGCGAGGGCATAAAGCTTGCTGCCGAGCTTATAGACAGCGGAAGGGCCATGGAAAAGCTCAAGGAATTTGCCGTTCGCTCAAACGAGGTGGCTTAATGATACTTTACGAAATCGCAGAGCGAACCAAAGAGAGAGTTGAGGCTCTGAAAAGAAAAAAGGGACTTGCCGAGCTTAGGGCGGAGGCGGAGGCTCTTCCCGTAAACAAGGGCTTAAGCTTTTCGAAAGCGCTTGAGGGAAGTGAAATGTCCTTTATATGCGAGGTGAAAAAGGCCTCGCCCTCAAAGGGGCTGATAGCAGGAGAATTCCCCTATCTTGAAATCGCGAAGGAGTACGAGGCGGCTGGAGCTTCGGCTGTATCAGTTCTCACTGAGCCCTATTACTTCATGGGCGACGACAGATATTTAAGTGAGATTGCGGGTGCTATAAATATTCCCGTACTGCGCAAGGATTTCACGGTCGATCCTTACCAGATATACGAGGCAAAGTGTCTGGGTTCGTCGGCTGTGCTGCTTATCTGCGCTCTGCTCGACACCGAAATTCTCAAGGAATATATCAAAATCGCGGAGAGCCTCGGACTTTCGGCGCTTGTAGAGGCTCACGACGAGGAGGAAATCTACTCCGCGCTTCGCGCAGGTGCGGGGGTAATCGGCGTCAACAACCGAAACCTCAAGGATTTTTCGGTTGACATAAATAACAGCATCAGACTTCGGGAGCTTGTTCCCGACGACGTTCTGTTTGTTGCCGAAAGCGGAATTAAGACCGCCGCTGATATTAGAAGTCTGAAAGAAGCCAAGGTGAACGCTGTGCTGATCGGCGAAACGCTTATGATAAGCCCGGATAAAAGGGCAATGCTCGATGAGCTGCGGGGAAAAGCGCAATGACAAGGATAAAGATTTGCGGCCTGTTCAGGGAATGCGATATAGATTATGTAAACGAAGCTGGGCCTGACTTCATAGGATTTGTGTTCGCCGAAAGCAGGAGACGGGTAAGCGCTGAAAAAGCTGCGGAGCTGAGAAGAAGGCTAGAGCCATCAATAATTCCTGTCGGGGTGTTTGTCAATGCGCCGCAGGAGGAGATAACCAGACTCTACAGCGAGGGCGTAATTGAAATTGCTCAGCTTCACGGCAGCGAGGACGAGGATTATATCAGGAAGCTTAAGCAGAGCTGCAGCATACCCATAATTAAGGCTGTTCGGGTTGAAAAGAGCGGCGATATCGAGGCGCTGAGAAACAGCTCCGCCGAATATCTTCTTCTGGACAACGGAGCGGGAGGAACGGGAAAAGCATTCGATTGGAGTCTTGTTGCCAATATTGAAAAGCCGTTTTTTTTAGCAGGCGGAGTAAACGAGGAAAATATCGACGCGGCGCTTAAGCTTAATCCCTTCGCCGTGGATATAAGCAGCGGTGCCGAAACTGACGGAGTGAAGGACAGAGAAAAGATACTGCGCTTGGTATACAGAATTAAGGAGAATTAGAAATGGTTTTTATACTTAAACCCAAGGTGGAGCAAAATAAAATAGACAGCTTCATTTCGGTCTGGGAGTCGCGCGGCTTTTCGACGATTTTGAGCGTCGGAACAGAGCACACAGCCGTCTGCCTTATAGGGAACACCTCCGGAATTGACATCGACTATGTCGTGCAGACAAGCGAGATTGTCGAGTACGGCAAGCGCATAACTGAGCGCTATAAGGCTGTAAACCGAACGGTGCACACGGACGACACTATTATAAAAGTCGGTGGCGTAAGCATAGGCGAGGGCTTTTTTACGGTCATGTCGGGGCCCTGCTCGGTCGAAAACGAGGAGCAGATTGTAAAAATAGCGAGGTCTGTTAAGGAGAGCGGCGCCAAGGTTCTGCGCGGCGGCGCATTTAAGCCTCGAACCTCACCCTACGATTTTCAGGGGCTGGGGGCTGATGGCTTAGAGCTTCTTCTTAAGGCGAAAAAGGCGACAGGGCTGCCTCTTATTTCGGAAATTATGAACCAGACGCAGATACCGCTTTTCGAGGATGTGGACATAATACAAATCGGCGCGAGGAACATGCAAAACTTTGATTTATTAAAGGCTGTCGGGCAGATGAAAAAGCCCGTGCTTTTAAAGCGCGGGCTCGCGAATTCGATAGAGGAGCTGCTGATGAGCGCGGAATACGTCATGTCAGGCGGAAATGACCAGGTGATCTTGTGCGAGCGCGGTATACGAACCTTTGAAACAATGACGCGAAACACGCTCGACCTTTCGGCTGTCGTTCTGCTTAAGCAAAAGTCGCATCTTCCGGTAATTGTCGATCCGAGCCACGCAACAGGCATAAGAAGTCTCGTTCCTCCTCTTTCGAGAGCCATTCTCGCGGTCGGTGCGGACGGACTGCTTATTGAGACGCACAACGACCCGGCGAACGCCCTCTGCGACGGCGGTCAGTCGCTGGATTTAAACCAGTTTGATCAGCTTATGTCTGATTTGAAGAGACGGGCCGTTATTGAAAATAAAATCATGTAAAAAACGACCGCCGTAAAGCATTGGCTTTACGGCGGTCGGCATACTGTCAAAAAACTCCCTCGCAGGGAAAAAGAAATCATTTTTCTGGGAATTCATTTCTCATAAAAATACCACAGCCCGCGCATTCGTGCGCGACCGGGGGTATCGCGGCTAAAGCCGCGTATCTAGGGGGTATGGATACCCCCCTAGAAGCGTCAGCGTGTCGGTACTATTTCAAGCCAATAGCCGTCAGGGTCAGTAATGAAGTAAATCCCCATGGACTCGTTTTCAAAGCAGATGCAGCCCATTTCACGGTGCATGGCCTTTGAAGCCTCAAAATCGTCAACGCGGAACGCGAGGTGAAACTCGCATTCGCCGAGGTCATAGGGCTGTTTGTGGTTAGACAGTTCTGTAAGCTCCAGCTCAAATTCAGATTCCTCGTTGCCAAGGAAAACTATTGTGAATGAGCCGTCGGAGGCGCATGTGCGGCGCTTTTCCTTGAGCCCCAAAGCCTTTTCGTAGAATTCAAGCGACTTTTTGAGGTCAGAGACGTTGTAATTCTCATGTATCATTTTGTACTTCATATAAATGACCTTCCTCTTAATTAATGTAGGGCAGGGAATCGATGAAGCCTTTGAGAGCGTCAAAATCTCCGCGAACAAACTCAACGGAGGGACTGTCCTCGCTGTCGATTACGCAGCCGTCGAGTAAATAAAACGGGATTCCAGCCTTTACTGCGGCGCCGTCCTCCTTGATGTCGTTTCCCACCATCAGACATTCGGAGGGCTCTTTGCCGATTACCTGCAGAATTTCTCCGAAGTACTTCGGATTTGGCTTGCAGAAGCGGGAGTTTTCATAGGTCGATATGAACTCGAAGTCTTCCTTGTCAAGTCCGGCCCAGCTTATTCGGGCTTCTGTCGCGACGGCGGGGAATATCGGATTTGTCGCGAGAACCAGAGTGTAGCCGCGTTGCTTAAGCTCCTTAACGCACTCGCTTGCCTTAGGGGTGGGAGACGTCACTTTACTTACTGCTGAAAACTCGTTCGCGTAAAAGCTGTCGAAGTCAGGCTCATATCTTCGCATGTCGCAGCCTATTAGCGCCGAAAATTCATCCCAGAATACATCGCGGTTATAGCGCGAACCGTCGTTTCTAAACATGGCGTCCGTACCGTGCCAGACCGCCTTAATAAGCTTTTCGGGAGAGGGAGCAAGGTGAGAAAAGCTTTTCGTCAAAAGTGAAAAATAGGTTTTGATAAAAGTATCAAATTCAAGTGGGAGCAGGGTTCCGTCGAGGTCAAATAATACTGTGTTCATGCTTGTCCTTTCCAAACTGACACCATAAAAAATAATTAAATTGAATATTTAAATCATGTCAGTAATAATCTATAATAATTTTCAATCATTATAGATTATGCCATTTGCCGTTTCAGTTGGCAGGGCATAAGAATTAGCGCGTGCGCAATCAAAGACGCACATGCGCGATATAATAACTACTTTGCGGTTATTATAATGCCCATAAATACTTATTGTCAATAAAGGAAAGGTAAACATTATGAGAAGTGAAAACACGAAAAGAACAAGGGGCATAGTATTCGGGGCGATTTTTATCGCGCTGGTCTACGTTTGCACTTATATCAACATACGCCTGCCAATAGCCGCGAACGGCGGCCTTGTGCATCTTGGGAATGTCCCGCTTTTTATCATTGCTATTGTATTCGGTAAGAAATACGGCGCGCTGGCAGGCGGAATCGGAATGGCGCTTTTCGACGTTTTGAGCCCCTGGGCGATATGGGTGCCCTTTACTCTTGTCACCGTGGCGCTTATGGGATATACTGTAGGTGCTATTACCGCAAAGCGCAGCGGGGTTGTGATTTACACTGTCGCAATTATCGCCGCCTGCGCCATCAAGCTTGTCGGTTACTACATTGCCGAGGGCATAATCTACGGAAACTGGCTCGCGCCCGTCGCCTCGATACCGGGAAATCTGGTTCAGATCGGCGTCGCGGCGGTAATTGTGATTCCGTTTGTCGGACAGATAAAAAAAGCCGCTTTGAAGCTGGAGATATAGATAATTCCGGCCCAGCGGCAAGTAAAATGTTTATGGGGGAGCCGCAATGCATATATTGGAGGATCTTAAGAGCTATTTTTCCCAGATGGCGGCGGACACGATTTTTCGAATTATCGGTGCCGTGCTTGTCGTTGCAGTCGGTTTTTGGATAACAAATAAGCTCATACGCCTGCTTCGCAAGTCTGTGTTTTTCACAAAGATGGACGTAAACGGAGCGGTATTGCTGCGCACGATAATCTCCATTTTGCTAAAAACCCTTGTGATATTTACAGCGGCCGCGATACTGGGTATTCCTACGACGTCTATCATTACGCTTATCGGCTCGCTCGGGCTCGCGATAGGCCTGGCCCTTCAGGGCAGCCTCACAAATCTAGCCGGCGGCATACTTATAATAGCGTTCAAGTCGTTTAAGATAGGCGACATTATAGAGACGGCGGCGGGCGACAGCGGAACGGTAACAGATATAGGCATTTTCTACACCACAATACAGACTCTGGACAACAGCGCTCTTGTGCTTCCGAACGGTACGCTTTCCAATCAGGCTGTTAAAAACAGGTCTGCTTACCCTACAAGGCGGCTCGAAATAAAGCTGGGAGTAGATTATAATTCGGACGGTAAACTGGTTAAAAAGGTTATCGAAGAAACGGCTTTGGCATACCCTTTGGTCATAAAGGAACAGGAAGTATTTGTAAGATTGTTCGCGCTTGAAAGCTCGTCTATGATTTTTGTGCTCCGCGTTTGGTGTAAAACGGAAGACTACTGGACTGCGTTTTATGACTTGACTGAGAGCTTAAAAGACGCGTTTGACAAAAATGGTATAGTAATTCCGTTCAATCAGATGGTGGTTCATTTGAACGACAATTCCGGTTTACAAATAAAATAATAAGCATTATAGAATACGGGGAAAAGCGCAAGGCTTTTGCCCGTATTTTTTAGTGCAATTTTGCTTTTATTTTGGACGAAGTCCTGTTTATCGGACATTTTTTTGATATAATAAATTGATATTT
>CAYQMY010000096.1:0-793 GCA_964418735.1 uncultured Oscillospiraceae bacterium
CCCGTGACCTTGCTGATGTAGGGTATGGTTCTCGAGGCTCTGGGGTTTGCCTCAATTACATAGACCTCGTTTTCGTATATGACGTACTGAATGTTGATAAGTCCCTGCGTTTTGAGAGCCTTGGCAAGCGTCTCGGTGCAGGAGATTATCTTCTGCGTCAGCGGGCCGCTGAGATTCCAGGCGGGATAAACCGCGATGGAGTCGCCGGAGTGAACTCCTGCGCGCTCGACATGCTCCATTATTCCGGGAATGAGAACGTCCTCACCGTCGCAAATCGCGTCAACCTCAACCTCTGTGCCCATCATGTACTTATCAACAAGTATCGGATTGTCGATGCCGTTATAGAGAATGATGTCCATGTAGCGCTCAATCTCTTCGTCCGAGAAGGCGATAATCATGTTCTGACCGCCGAGCACATAGGAGGGGCGGACAAGCACAGGATAACCAAGTTCGCGGGCAGCAGAAAGCGCCGCTTCCTTCGTGAATACGCCGTGGCCTTCGGGGCGGTGGATGCCAAGGGAGTTAAGAATTGCGTCAAAGCGCTCTCTGTCCTCGGCTGTGTCTATAGAATCGGCGCTGGTTCCTAGAACCGGAATTCCGATTTCGTTTATATATTTTGTGAGCTTTATCGCGGTCTGTCCGCCGAAGGCAACGACAGCGCCTATGGGCTTTTCGGTCGCGACAATGTCGGCGACATCCTCTGCGGTCAGCGGCTCAAAATAGAGCCTGTCGGCGGTATCGAAGTCAGTCGAAACGGTCTCGGGGTTGTTGTTGACCATGATGACCTCGTAGC
>CAYQMY010000096.1:803-8452 GCA_964418735.1 uncultured Oscillospiraceae bacterium
CGAGCTCCTTGAGCGTCCAGACGCAGTGAACGGAGGCGTAGTCAAACTCTATGCCCTGACCGATGCGTATGGGGCCTGAGCCGAAAACGATAACGCGCTGCTTGTCGCTGTTTCTGGCCTTTAAGAACTCCGCGGCCTCATTTTCGTCGTCGTAGGTCGCGTAGAAGTATGGCGTCTCAGCCGCAAATTCTGCCGCGCAGGTGTCAACCATCTTGTACACGGCGCTGCGGTGATAGGGAACAGCATGCCCTGAAAGACGGGCAATGGTTTTGTCGGGGAAGCCGAGCTGCTTTGCCTTAAGATAAAGCTCCTCGGTGACCTCGCCCTTGGATAGCTCCTTCTCGGCGTCCGCAAGGTGCAGAAGCTTTGAAAGGAACCACTCGTCAATCATGGTGCGGGCGTGAATTTCGTCAATTTTGATGCCGCGGAATATGGCCTCGTACACAAGGAAAAGCCGCTGGTCTGTCGCAAGCTCGGAAAGCATGTTCAGAATTTCCTCGTCGGACAGCTCGGCGTATTTTCTGAGCCTCGGGGTGTCCATGCTTATCTCTGCGCCGCGAACAGCCTTCATAAGCGCATGCTCGAAGGTGGGGGCAATCGACATGACCTCGCCTGTGGCCTTCATCTGAGTGCCGAGGGTGCGCTTCGCGTACACGAATTTGTCAAAGGGCCACTTCGGGAACTTAACGACGACGTAGTCAAGCGCCGGCTCAAAAAACGCGCTGGTTTTGCCTGTAACGGCGTTTTTTATCTCGTCGAGCCTCATTCCTACCGCAATCTGCGCCGCTACCTTGGCTATCGGATAGCCGGTGGCCTTAGAGGCGAGAGCGGAGGAGCGGGAAACACGGGGGTTAACCTCGATAACCGCGTATTCAAAGCTTTCGGGGTGAAGCGCGAACTGAACGTTGCAGCCGCCCTCGACCTTGAGCTCGCGGATTATTGTAAGCGCCGCGCTGCGGAGCATCTGATACTCGACATCGGCAAGCGTTACAGCGGGAGCGATAACAATAGAGTCGCCTGTGTGAACGCCGACGGGGTCGAAGTTTTCCATGGAGCAAATCGTGATGCAGTTGCCGTCTCCGTCGCGAATGACCTCGTATTCAATCTCCTTCCAGCCGGAGATGCACTTTTCAACAAGAATCTGCCTGATCGGAGAGGCGTCAAGACCTGTCCAGGCGGTCTCCTCAAGCTGCTTGCGGTCTTGCGCAATGCCGCCGCCCGAGCCGCCGAGAGTAAAGGCAGGGCGCACGATAACAGGGTAGCCGATGGTCTCGGCAAACGCAAGAGCGCTTTCAACGTCGGTTACGACCTCGGAAGGGATGCAAGGCTGATTAATCTTCTCCATCGCCTGCTTGAACAAAAGCCTGTCCTCGGCGGTGTCGATGGTTTCAAGGTTTGCACCGAGCAGGGCGACGCCGTGCTTATCGAGGAAGCCCTCCTTGGCAAGCTGCATCGAAAGGGTAAGTCCGTTCTGTCCGCCAAGGGTGGAAAGAACGCCGTCGGGCAGCTCCTTGAGAATGATGCGCTTTAAAATATCAATCGTCAGCGGCTCAATATAAATCTTGTCCGCTATGGCGTTGTCCGTCATTATAGTCGCGGGGTTAGGGTTTACGAGTATAACCTCAAGGCCGAGAGCCTTAAGGGCACGGCAGGCCTGCGTGCCGGCGTAGTCGAACTCGGCGGCCTGACCGATTACAATCGGGCCGGAGCCGATTATCATCACACGTTTAAGATTCTTATTCAGCGGCATTGCGGCTACCTCCTATCATGGAAAGAAATTCGTCGAACAGGTATTCCGTATCCTGCGGACCGCCGCATGCCTCGGGGTGATACTGCACGGAAAATGCGGGGAGATCGCTGTAGTGGATTCCCTCGCAGGTGAGGTCGTTTACGTTCTCGAAGGTCATCTTTGCGCTTGCGGGCAGGGTTTCGGGAATAATCGCGTAGCCGTGGTTCTGGCTGGTTATGAAAAGCTTACCCGTTCTTGTGTCACGGACGGGCTGGTTTGCGCCGCGGTGTCCGTATTTTAGCTTTGTGCTCTTAGCACCGCGAGCGAGCGCAAGGAGCTGATGCCCAAGGCAGATGCCGAAGGTCGGAATTTTCGATTCAAGCACCTTGCGAAGGTTTTCAATGATTTCGGTGTAGACCGCAGGGTCTCCGGGGCCGTTCGAGAGCATTATTCCGTCAGGCTTTTGCGCCAATATCTCTTCGGCGGTGGAGCAGGCGGGCATAATCGTGACCTTGCAGCCGCGGGCTGCCAGCTTATTTGCAATAGCGCCCTTGAAGCCGAAGTCCCAGAGCACGATATGGGGACTTCCGCCCTCGCTGACCACATAGGGCTTGCTGCAGGAGACGGAGAACACATCGCTGGAGAGCTCCTTCTTGGCAAGCTTTTTTGTGTAAGAGGAAATATCGGACGGAAGCTCGGACAAGACAGACGCGTTCATCACGCCGTACTCACGGATTATCTTGGTGAGCGCGCGCGTATCGACGTCGTAAAGCCCTATGATGCCCATCTGCTTAAGATACTTATCAAGTCCCTCTTCGCAGCGGAAGTTTGAGGGCTCGTCGCAGGGCTCA
The DNA here is from genome assembly GCA_964418735.1 of uncultured Oscillospiraceae bacterium. Taxonomy (GTDB): domain Bacteria; phylum Bacillota; class Clostridia; order Oscillospirales; family Oscillospiraceae; genus DUPK01. The sequence continues at coordinate 3,384 of CAYQMY010000096.1, forward strand.
CGCACGATGTATGCGGAGAGCTTTGGTGCGGGACTCTCAAAATCGGCAGGAATAATGCCGTAGTTGCCGATAAGGGGGAAGGTTTGGACCACTATCTGACCGTGATAGCTGGGGTCGGTCAGAGTTTCAATATAGCCCGTCATGCCGGTTGTGAAAACCAGCTCGGCGGTGATATCCCCATCCGCGCCGAAGCGGGTGCCTTCAAATATGCGCCCGTTTTGCAGTACCAAATAAGCTTTTTTAATCATATAATCCTCCTAGGCTGAACCTATCCAAGCAGCTTGACCAAAACCGCCTTTTGTGCGTGAAGCCTGTTTTCGGCCTCATCAAATATCTCGTTTGCGTGACTTTCAAATACATTATAAGTAATCTCTTCGCCCTTATGCGCGGGCAGGCAGTGCTGCACTATGCAGCCGGGGTTAGCCAGCGCCATAATCTCGTCGCTGACCTGATAGCCCTTGAAAGCTTTTTCACGCTCGGCCTTCTCGCCCTCCTGACCCATCGAAGCCCAGACGTCCGTAATCATCACGTCGGCCTTGACTGCGGCCTCCGCAGGAATCGAGGTGAGGCTGAACTTGTCGCCGTATTCGGCGGCAAACTTGAGAACAATCGGGTCCGGACGGTAATTTTCCGGGCAGGCGCAGCTGACGGTCATGCCCATCTTAAGGCCGCCGACTATGAGCGAATTTGCCATATTGTTGCCGTCGCCTATGAAGCACATTTTTTTGCCGCTTAAATCTTTTCCAAGGTATTCGCGTATCGTCATAAGATCGGCGAGCACCTGACAGGGATGGCAGAAGTCCGTAAGGCCGTTTATAACAGGTATTGAGCCATACTTGGCAAGACCCTCAACCTCCTCCTGAGCGAAGGTGCGGATCATGATGCCGTCAAGGTAGCGCGAGAGCACTCTCGCTGTGTCCTCGACCGGCTCGCCACGGCCTATCTGCAGGTCGTTTGAGCTTAAAAAGAGCGCCATTCCTCCAAGCTGGTACATGCCGGTTTCAAAGGAAACGCGGGTGCGGGTTGAGGACTTCTGGAATATCATGCCGAGTGTCTTGCCCTTAAGCCTCGGCTTCGCGGTGCCGTTTTTAAGCTCAGCCTTGATCTCGTCGGCAAGGTCTAATATTTCGGTTATTTCCTCAGATGTGAGATCAAGCAGTTTTAATAGATGTTTCATTTCCTTACTTCCCCTTCTGCTATATTTCCGACAGCGTTGCTTCAAGAGCCTTTAGGCCGGTATCTATTTCTTCATAGGTGATTGTGAGCGGCGGCAGGAGTCTGACCTTCTTCTTTGCGGTAAGAAGCAAAATTCCGTGTTTGAATGCCGCTTTGACGACGTCGGAGGACGCGGGGCCGTCAAGCTCTATTCCTATCATAAGTCCCATGCCGGCAATTCCGGTGACATGGGGCATATTAAGTACCTTTTCCTTGATATACTCGCTCTTTTTCACGACCTCGGCTAAAAACTCAGGAGTCAGCCTTGAAAGAACCTCCTTGGCGCCTGCCGAAGCGATCAGATTGCCGCCGAAGGTCGTACCATGGGTGCTGGGCCCTAAAACCTCATGGGTCTTTTCTCCGAAAAGTACCGCGCCGTAGGGCAGACCGCCGGCGAGTCCCTTTGAGGAGGTCACGATATCCGGCAGTATTCCAAACTGCTGATAAGCGAACAGCGTGCCTGTTCTGCCGATTCCGGTCTGTACCTCGTCTACTATCAGAAGTACGTCCTTTTCGGCGCAAAGCGCGGCAAGCTTAGACACATACTCCTTCTCGAGAGGAAGAACTCCGCCCTCGCCCTGCACAAGCTCAATCATAACCGCGCAGACCGAGGAATCGAGCTTAGACCTAAGATCATCGATGTTATTTGCCTCCGCAAAAACAAAGCCTTCGGTGAACGGGAAGAAGTAATTATGAAAAACGTCCTGACCCGTGGCGGCAAGGGTTGTAACCGTGCGCCCGTGAAAGGAGTTAATAAGAGAGATTATTTTGTTTCTGTCCTTACCGTACTTGTCAAAGCTGTACTTTCTCGCGGCCTTAATCGCGCCCTCGTTGCTTTCGGCGCCGCTGTTAGTGAAAAAGACCTTCTTCATGCCGCTCATTTTTGTCAGCATTTCGGCGACCTCGATACAGGGCGAGGTGTAGTAAAGATTTGAAATATGCTGAAGCTTGTGAAGCTGCGCTTCAACGGCGGCAATCCAGCCGTCGTCGCAGAATCCAAGAGAGTTTACACCGATACCGCTTGTAAAGTCAATATATTTTTTTTGGTCAAAATCAAAGCAGATAGCATTCTTGCCCTTTTCAATAGCAAGAGGAAATCTTCCGTATGAATGAACAATAGCCGCCTCGTCCCGATTTTTAATATTCTCAAAATTAGTCATTTCTTTGATTCCTTTCATTAATACCCTCGCAAGGTATTTTAATTAATTTTTCCGGGAATTTATTTCTCGGAAAAATACCACAGCCCGCGCAAATCGTGCGCGACCGGGGGTATCGAGCCGTAAGGCTCGTATCTAGGGGGTATCGGATACCCCCTAGAAGCGTCAGCCAGTTTATGCTGTAAACATAGTGCCGATGCCTTCGTCAGAGAACATTTCTATAAGTATCGAGTGCGGGATGCGCCCGTCTATCATCACGGCCTTGTTTACGCCGTTTTTGACTGCGTTTTCACAGCTTTTGACCTTCGGAATCATGCCACCGCTTATGATGCCCTCGCTTATGAGCCCTGCGACGTCTTGAAGCTTAACCGCAGGAATAAGGGAGGCTTCGTCCTTAATATCGCGCATCAGACCGCGTATATCAGTCAGCATCAGCATGTTTTCGGCGTTAAGTGCTGCGGCAATTTCAGCAGCTGCGGTATCAGCGTTAATATTGTAGGACTGACCCTTTTCGTCAACTCCTACAGTGGCTATAACGGGTATGTAGCCGTGCTCGAGAGCGTTTAGAATCGGCGCGGTGTCGATGCTTACTATGTCCCCAACGTAGCCGAGGTCATTTTCGCCGGTCAGCTTTTTCGCCTTTATCATGCCGCCGTCAATGCCGCAGAGCCCCATGGCCTTGCCGCCGGAAATGCCGATAAGCGAAACCAGGTCCTTGTTCGTTTTGCCCGCCAGCACCATCTGCACGACCTCGACCGTGTCGCTGTCGGTATATCGAAGACCGTCTACGAATCTAGACTCGATTCCGAGCTTTCCGAGCATTTGGCTTATTTCAGGGCCTCCGCCATGCACAAGCACAGTTTTTATTCCCACAAGAGAGAGCAGAATTATATCGCTCATAACGGCCTGCTTGAGCTCGGGATTTATCATCGCGTTGCCGCCGTACTTTACCACGACGACCTTGCCCGCGTACTTTTGAATATAGGGGAGGGCGGCGGTTAAAACCTGCGCCTTCATGTTTTCGGTTAATTCCATAAAAACAAATCCTTTCGGTCATCCTCATCAGGTTCTTAAGACTGTCAAAAATCCCCGCAGGGCAATTTTAAATCTATTTTTCCGGGAATTTATTTCTCGGAAAAATACCACAGCCCGCGCAAATCCTAAAATAAAGAAATCTGGCTGGTGTCGGGCAGGTCGCCTAGAGCGCCGAGGCTTTTCAGCTGCTCTATATGCGTTTTCGAGACCTTGCGGCAGGCCGCCGTCAGCGCCTCTATCGAAACGAAGTCCATATCCCGGCAGGCCATCAAATCCTGAGCCGCCGCTTCGCCGAGGCCGCTTATTGCCACAAACGGCGGGCGAAGGGCGTTGCCCTCGACTATGAATTTGGTTGAGTGGGAGCGCCTTATATCTATCGGCAAAAACTCGAAGCCGCGCAGGTAAAACTCGTAGCAGGCCTCAAGCGTGGTAAGCATGTCCTGCTCCTTGGCGGAGGCGTTCGGGTTTTCCGATATTTGGCGTATGTGCTTATAGACAGTGTCGATGCCCTTTGTCATCAATTCGGCGTCAAAGGAGTCGCCGCGTCTATAAAAATAAGCGCAGTAGTACTCAACCGGCCTATGCACCTTAAACCACGCGATACGAAACGCCATCATGACGTAGGCGACGGCGTGAGCCTTCGGGAAGAGGTACTTAATCTTCTTGCAGGAGCCTATATACCAGTCCGGCACGCCGAGCTTCACCATATCCTGCTCCCACTCGTCGGTGATGCCCTTGCCCTTTCGCACAGCCTCCATTATCTTGAAGGCCTTCATTTCATCCATACCCATAGAAACAAGATAGAGCATGATATCGTCGCGGCAGCCTATGGTCTTATCTATCGTCGCGGTCTTGCTGATAATCAAATCCTTCGCGTTTCCGAGCCAAACGTCGGTGCCGTGCGAAAAGCCCGAAAGGCGAACGAGGGTATCAAATGCCTCAGGCTGAACGTCCACAAGCATCTGTCTTGTAAAGCCTGTTCCAAATTCCGGTATGCCGATTGAGCCGGTTTTTCCGACTACAGGGTCATCGTCCGTAAGTCCAAGCGGCGAGGGGGATTTGAAAATAAGCATGGTTTCGGGGTCATCCAGGCGTATCTTTTTCGCGTCAACGCCGGTCATGTCCTCAAGCATTCGAATCATCGTCGGGTCGTCGTGTCCGAGCTCGTCAAGCTTAAGGAGATTATCCTCCATGGCGTGATATTCGAAATGTGTCGTGATGATGCCCGAATCTCCCGCGTCGGCAGGGTGCTGTACCGGACAAAAATCCGTAACATCCATATCCTGCGGGATTATGACGAGTCCGCCCGGGTGCTGTCCAGTCGTGCGCTTTACACCGACACAGCCCTGAGTCAGGCGGTTTTCCTCCGCCTTGGTCACAGTCAGGCTTCGCTCCTCAAGGTACTTTTTCACATAGCCGTAAGCTGTTTTACTCGCGAGCGTTCCTATCGTGCCCGCCCTGAAAACATGGTCGGAGCCGAAAAGCTCTTCTGTGTACTTATGCGCCTTTGCCTGATACTCGCCTGAGAAGTTGAGGTCGATATCGGGAACCTTCGCGCCGCCGAAGCCGAGGAAGGTTTCAAACGGAATGTCAAAGCCGTCCTTATCGTAGAGCGTGCCGCACTCCGGGCAATACTTGTCCGGCATATCCGCTCCGCAGCCG
>CAYQMY010000097.1:0-8405 GCA_964418735.1 uncultured Oscillospiraceae bacterium
GTATCGCGGCGTATGCCGCGTATCTAGGGGGAATTGGATTCCCCCTAGAAGCTTGCTGTAACTTATTCGTCCTGCTCCTGCGCGCTGCGCTTTCCCTTTTTGCGCCGCTTGACGGCATCGCTTAGCAGATATTCTATCTGTCCGTTAAGGGAACGGAAGTCGTCCTCTGCCCAGGCAGCCAGATCCTCCCATAGAGACGGCGATATCCTAAGCAATAGCTGTTTCTTTTCCTTATCCTTGCTGTCCAAGCGCCGTCCCTCCCCGATGTATAATTGTTGACCTTGTTAGCTTAATCAATACAGGGAGCCGCTGTTAACAATAGGCTGGGCGTCCTTGTTCCCGCAGAGTATGACGAGCAGATTACTTACCATTGCGGCCTTGCGCTCCTCGTCAAGATGAACGATCTCCCTCTCGCTGAGCTTGTCGAGCGCCATCTCGACCATGCTGACAGCGCCTTCGACTATCATTTGTCTCGCGTCAATAATTGCGGAGGCCTGCTGCCTCTGCAGCATAGCTGCGGCAATTTCGGGAGCGTAGGAGAGGTGCGTTATTCTGGCCTCTATTATTTCAAGGCCCGCGATTTCTGTTTTTAACTGAATTTCGGCCTTAATTCTTTCGGCAATCTCAAGGCTGCTACCGCGCAGTGTCTTTTCATTGTCATCGCCGGATACGTCATAGGGGTAGAGCCTTACTATATTCCTGAGCGCCGAATCGGACTGAATGGACAGAAACTCCTTGTAGTTGTCCACGTTGAAAACGGCCTTGGCGGTGTTGACCACCTTCCAGATGACGACGATGCCTATGATAATGGGATTGCCGAGCTGGTCGTTGATTTTCTGTGTGTTATTGTTCAGAGTCATGGCCTTAAGTGATATTTTTTTGCTTAGCGAGTGAACCTGAGTCTGATTTTTACCCGCGGGAGCGGAGGCTTCCCCTCCGGATACGCCGGCTACTACAAGCGGGCTGTTGCCGGGATTTACTGCGGTAACGAAGGGGTTGACGAAGAAGAAGCCTTCACCTCTCAGCGTGCCGAAGTATTTTCCGAAAAGCGTCAATACAAGCGCCTCGTTAGGCTTAAGCACTTTCAGACCGCCAAATAAAATAGGGCAGACTATGCCAAAACAAATGCTTCCGCCCACGATAAGCGTTATTCCTGAAGCGGAGCTTCTTCCGAAGATGGAAGCAGCATGCTCCGTTTTTATCGCGCCGAAGATAATGGCTGCGAGCGAGACAAGCATAAACAAAACATTTAGTATCAGGACAGCCAGACCGTTTGAGTATTTTGGCGTAATCTCCTCGTATTGCATTTCCTTATCGGGAATTTCTTTTTCACTCATTATTATCACTCCAATTAAAAATGTGATATCAATTTGATATCAAAGACATATTACTTCCGACGCCTTTAATTGTCAATAGGAAAATAAAAAAATAAGGCAGCCGACAAAAAATGCTTGTCCGGCTGCCTTATAATGTTTGAGTAATAATTACTCTTCTTATTGCTTGGAGCGTTTTCCTACGATGAGCCCAAACAGAACCGAAGCTACGGTAATGGCGGCAAAGACCGCAAAGCAGGCGTTAAAAAGCCTCCTGCGGGCGTTCAGAACCGAGGACAAGGCCGCAAATTTGGCTGTTTTGTCGTCAACGGGCGTGCTTTGGCTGGGGGCGTTTATATGTCTGATGGAGTCGTACTGCCTGTAATACTTTTTGCAGTCGGGGCATTCCTTCAAATGAGATTCGACCGCTTTTTTCGTTCCCTCGCTTGCAAGGCCGTCTTTGTATATGGAAACGCAGTCCATAACGATATCACAGTTCAAACTCACTTTTGATTTCCTCCATCAACATTTTTTTTGCTCTGAAGTATATTACCTTTGCGGAGCTTTCGGTGATTTCCAGCACCCTCGCGATCTGCGCGAAGGGCATCTCGCCGTAGGTCCTCAAAATTACTACGTCGCGGTACTTATCGGGTATGGAATTTATTATTTTTTTAATAGCGTCGGAAACCATCTTCTTCTTAAGCTCGTTTTCGGGGTCGCCGAGGGTGTTTGTACAGTAGACCTCGGTCGCGTGGTCGAGGCTTATGGCCTCAATACCGAGCTTGTGCTTCCTGAGGTGGTGGTAAAAGGTATGCTTGGCGATGGCAGTCAGCCAGGTGGATATTTCGCAGTTGCCTTTAAATTTATAAAAGCTTTTGAAAGCTTGTAAAAACGTTTCCTGTGTAAGCTCCTCGGCAAGGGAGTGATCCTTACAGAGCTTATATAGAAAGGAAAAAATCCGGGAAGAGTTATCAACGTATATCTCTTCGAATTCCTTCATCTGGTCACCTCCGCATTGGTATTGGCAGCTTTGGTGACCATTATAACATATTTAGTGCCATTTTAAAAATAAAAGGTTACAAATACCTGATATTTTTTAATAAAAATTATTTTAAAGAAATTTTTAGATTTTTTGTAACCAAATCGGAAAAACGGGTACTAATAGGTTGAAGGTCAAAAACGGAGGCGGAAATGAATTTCTCAATACTTGGAACGGGGATGTATGTTCCCGAGAATATCGTAACAAACGAAGACTTGTCTAAAATTGTAGAAACGTCTGACGAATGGATACGGCAGCGCGTCGGAGTTCAGAGAAGACATATATGCACAAGCGAGACCACAGCTGAGCTCGGTTATCAGGCGGCGCTTCGGGCGCTCGAGGACAGCGGAACAAAGCCTGAGGAGCTTGACTATATAATTGCAGCGACGGTCAGCGGAGACAACGTATCGCCCTCGCTCTCCTGTATGATACAGAGAAAGCTTGGTGCCACCTGTGTTGCCTATGACCTAAATGCCGCTTGTTCGGCTTTTATCTATCTTCTGGAGGCTGCCGCTGGGCATTTCGCACGGGGCAAGGCCAAAAAGATACTTGTCGTCGGCGCGGAGCGCCTTAGTAAAATGCTTGACTGGACGGACAGGGGAACCTGCGTAATATTCGGAGACGGAGCAGGAGCTTTGGTGCTTGGTTCCGGCAACGGCTATCTAGACTCTGTATTCACGACAAGGGGCGGAGACACGGTAATCAAAATACCGAACTATCACGGCGAATCGCCATTTAACACGCTTGAGCCGGATAGGCCATTTATCCATATGGAGGGACAGGAGACCTTTAAGTACGCCGTTAACGCGATTTGCAGCGATATCAATAAGCTGCTCGAGCAAAACGGTCTCACCTCGGAGGAAATAAAATATATCGTTCCGCATCAGGCGAACAAAAGAATCATTGACCTCGCCTGCATAAGGCTTAAGATACCCGTAAATAAGTTCTACGTCAACATTCAGGATTACGGCAACACCTCCTCAGCCAGCATTCCGATTGCCCTCGACGAGATAAACAAGAAGGGGCTTCTGAAATGCGGCGACCTTATTATCCTAACGGCCTTCGGAGGCGGACTATCCAATGCAGCCTGTCTCATAAGATGGTAAAGCTATTATTGGGAACCGCTGATTAAATCGACTGTCGGCGGCTGAGCGGATTAATTTCCGCCGGTTTGCCCAAAAAGCCTCGTTAATACACAAAGTAACTCTACGTTTTTTGCGCAAACCGACAAAAATTTCTCGCGCTCATCCATCCAACGCGACTTAATCAACGGTTCCCTAGCTTGACTGATAAAAATTATTATTAAAATTAAAGGAGAAATTTATCATGGTATTCGAAAAAATTACTGGAATTATTGCTGAAAAAATTAGCTGCGACGCTTCTACCCTTACTGCGGAAACAAAGTTTGCCGATCTCGGAATCGATTCTCTGGACGTCACAGAGCTTGTTATGAACATCGAGGACGAATTCAGCGTAGAGCTTGAGGTGGATTCCTCACTCCAGTCCGTCGGAGACCTTGTAAAGCTCGTAGAATCCAAATTAAACTAATATAAAGATTAAGATAAGGAATGAAGTCCTATGATAGTATCCCCAATATGTGAGATGCTCGGAATAAAGTACCCTATTTTTCAGGGCGGAATGGCTTGGATAGCCGATGGAAAGCTGGCTGCCGCCGTTTCGAACGGAGGCGGTCTGGGTATCATATCAGCGATGAACGCCGACGCAAAGTATCTTAAGGGGCAGATCGATATCGCGCGTTCGCTTACCGACAAGCCCTTTGGCGTCAATATCATGCTGATGAGCCCCTATGCCGACGAAGTTGCTGAAATCGTGGCGCAGGAAAAGGTTCCTGTTGTTACGACGGGTGCGGGCATGCCCTCAAAGTATATGCCGATCTGGCTTGAGGCAGGTATCAAGGTTATACCTGTTGTCGCTTCTGTCGCCATGGCGAAGAAGATGGAGCGCCTCGGCGCTGTCGCGGTCGTAGCGGAGGGTATGGAGTCCGGCGGTCATATTGGTGAGCTTACTACAATGACTATCGTTCCTCAGGTTCGCGACGCTGTTTCTATCCCCGTCATTGCCGCCGGCGGAATCGCGGACGGCAGGGGAGTCGTGGCGAGCCTTATGCTAGGTGCCTGCGCGGTTCAGCTCGGAACAAGGTTCCTTGTTGCGAAGGAGTGCTCGGTTCACCAGAACTATAAGGAAATGGTGCTAAAAGCGGGAGATATCTCGACTGCGGTTACAGGACAACGCTTCGGCGGAAACACCTGCAGAAGCATCAAGAACGGTTTCACCAGAAACTTCTCTAAAGAGGAATATAGCCCTGAGGCTACCGCGGAGTCCGTTGCCCTCATGGGCGTCGGCGCGCTTCGCAAGGCCGCGGTTGAGGGCGATAAGCAGGACGGCTGCTTCCTGGCAGGCCAGATTTCGGGGCTTGTAAGCAAGGAGCAGCCCGCCGCAGAAATAATCGAAGAGATATTCAAAGAGGCGGAAGCCTTGCTGAAGGGAGCGGCAGCATGGGTAAAGTAGCGTTCGTATTCTCAGGACAGGGCGCCCAGTTTGCCGGAATGGGCAAAACCTTTTATGAAAACAGCAAGGCGGTTAAGGAGCTTTTCGATAGCGCGGAGGCTTTTAGAAGCGGAACTCTCGCACAGTGCTTTGAGGGCGACGCCGATACACTAAAGCGCACGCAGAACACCCAGCCCTGCCTTTACCTTGCGGATATCGCAGCTGCGATATCGCTCGGTGAGCTCGGGATAATGCCCGAGGCAGTCGCGGGTTTTTCGCTCGGCGAGATTCCGGCGCTTGCTTTCGCCAATACTTTTTCGTATCTTGACGGCTTCAAGCTTGCAAGTCGCCGCGGCGAAATAATGGGCGAAGCAAACGAAAAGGTTCCGGCTTCCATGATGGCCGTGCTGAAGCTTGAAAACGAAAAGGTTGAAGAGCTCTGCAAAAAGTATTTAAACGTATTCCCCGTAAACTACAATTCCCCGGGGCAGCTTGTTGTCGCAGGTCTTGCCGACGAGCTTGAGCTCTTCAAGCAGGACGTAAATGAGGCGAGGGGCAAGTGCATGGCACTTCCCGTCGGCGGCGCTTTCCACTCTCCGTTTATGAACGAAGCTTCGCGCAGGTTCGGGGAGTTTTTAAAGGACGTAAAGGTCGAAAAGCCCTCGATCACAGTCTATTCCAACGCCACGGCGAAGCCCTACGGTGACGACGTGAAGGCTCTGCTCGAAAAGCAGATAAACAGCCCCGTGAGATGGGACACAATAATCTCGGATATGGTCAGCAGCGGCTTTGATACCTTTATCGAGATGGGCGCGGGAAATACCCTGCAAAAGCTCATAAAGCGCATCGCGCCGGAAGTAAACGCCTATTCGGTTGACAATTACGAGAGCGCATTAAGTCTTTCAAAGGAGCTCGAAGTTTGAAACAAGTTTCAAACTTGATTTAATTCAAGTGCGCTTTTCTCGCCGCTAAAGCGGCAACCGAAAAGCATGCACATGATGACCATTCCTTTTCTTGGTCATATGTGCACTCAGTGACGAGAAAGGAATGGTCATTTTGCTTAAAGGAAAAGTTGCCGTAGTAACCGGCGGTTCAAGAGGAATCGGACGCGCAATCTGCGAAAGGTTCGCCGAAAACGGCGCTTCCATAGCCTTTATTTACTCCGGGAATCAGGAAAAAGCCGAGGAATTAAAGGCCAAGCTCATCTCCAACGGCGTCAAGGCCGAGGCCTATAAATGCAACGTCGCAAGCTTTCAGGAGGTCACGGAGACCTTCAAGCAGATTGTAAAGGAATTCGGCACGGTGGACATTCTTGTCAATAACGCCGGAATAACTAAGGATAAGCTGCTTCTCGCGATGAAGGAGCAGGATTTCAGCGACGTAATAGATATAAACCTCAAGGGCATGTTCAATACCGTAAAGCAGGTATACCCGATTTTCGCAAAGCAGAAATCGGGTAAGATAATTAACATAAGTTCGATTGCAGGACTTATTGGAAACCAAGGGCAGGCCAATTACTCAGCCTCCAAGGCCGGAGTAATAGGCTTCACAAAGTCGGTTGCGAAGGAGCTGGCCTCAAGGGGCATCTGCTGCAACGCTATTGCGCCCGGCTTTATAAAGACGGATATGACGGAGGGCTTCGATGAGAGCAATCCTTTTGTCGATAGCATACCGCAAAAGAGAATGGGAAAACCCGAGGAGGTCGCGGAGCTCGCGCTTTTCCTCGCTTCCCATAGCTCGGACTATATAACCGGCGAGGTCATCCGCATAGACGGCGGACTCGCAATGTAATCAAATCCAAAACACAGAGAGGTTTTTATGAGCAGAGTTGTCATTACAGGAATAGGTGCGGTAACGCCCATCGGAAACGACGTAAAGTCTTTCTGGGACGGACTCATTAACGGTAAAAACGGAGTGGACTTCATTTCCTACTTCGACCACAGCCCTTTTAAATGCAAGATGGCGGCGGAAGTCAAGAACTTTGACCCCTCAAACTGCCTTGACAGCAACGCTGTCAGGAGAATGGATCTTTTCTCTCAGTATGGACTCTATGCGGTTAACGAGGCCATGGAGGACAGTGGCATTGAAGGCAAAATAGACAGCGAAGATCTCGGCGTTTACTTCGGCTCAGGTGTCGGTGGCTTCAATACCTTCTGCACCGAACACGGCAACTTTGTTGCGGGCGGCGTAAGAAAGGTTTCGCCACTGTTTATACCCAAAATGATAAGCAATATTGCCGCCGGCAATATCGCGATAAGATACGGCGCGACAGGCCCCTGCATTTCAGTAACCACTGCCTGCGCCTCCTCTTCAAGCACCATAGGCGAAGCCTACAGGGCGATAAAGCACGGCTATGCCAAGGCGATAATCTGCGGCGGCGCAGAGGCTGCGATAAACCCCTTTGCCATTGCCGGCTTCGGAAACGCCCAGACACTCAGCACCGCGACGGATAAAAACGTGGCTTCTGTTCCCTTTGACAAGAGGCGCAGCGGCTTCGTAATGGGAGACGGCGCGGGCGCTCTGATACTCGAGGAATACGAGCACGCGGTAGCGCGCGGTGCGAAGATATACGCCGAGGTCGTCGGATACGGCTCAACCTGCGACGCTTACCACATCACTGCGCCAAACCCTGAGGCAAAGGCTTCCGCAAAGGCAATCAGCCTAGCTTTCGCAGGAAATGAAACCGATGCCTCGAAGATTTATTTAAACGCCCACGGAACAAGCACAAGCCTTAACGACAAGATGGAGACCTCCGCAATCAAGCAGGCCTTCGGCGGGGAAAAAGCTAAAATGGTGCACATAAGCTCGACAAAGTCGATGACAGGACACATGCTCGGCGCTGCCGGCGCTGTAGAAGCTATAGCCGCTGTGCTTGCTCTTCGAAACGGCATTATTCCTCCGACCATCAACTATCTTGAGCCTGACGAGGAATGTGATCTCAACTATACCCCGAACAAGGCGGTAATGGCCGATATCGAGCTTGCGCTCTCCACCTCCTTCGGCTTTGGCGGACACAATGCCTGCCTTGCGTTCAAGAAGATTTAGGAGAGAGCTATGAATAAAGAAGAGATAATGGGCATTCTGCCCCATAGGGACAATATGCTGCTTGTCGACAGCGCCGAGCTCAGGGACGGCGTTTCCTACGCCGAAAAGACAATTACAGGAGACGAGTGGTTTCTTAAAGGCCATTTTCCGGGAAATCCCGTTGTGCCCGGAGTAATTCTCTGTGAGATACTTGCGCAGTCAACCTGTGTGCTTCTTGCCTCCGAAATAAGCGGAGAGGTAGGCACATATCTAACTGGTCTTGACAATGTAAGGTTTAAAAATCCTGTAACCGTGGGGGATACCTTTAAGACGGAATGCACGATTGTGAAGTCGAGAGCGCCGTTTTACTGGGCCAGCGGCAAGGGCTTTGTAAACGGAAAGCTCTGCGTAAGCGCAGACTTCTCATTCGCCCTTGTAAAAAAGTAAGACTCTTTAAATCTTTAACGAATTAAAGTTTTTTTACTAAATGTGTTGACAAAGCAAATTTTGTATAATATAAT
>CAYQMY010000098.1:0-8361 GCA_964418735.1 uncultured Oscillospiraceae bacterium
ATTTTGGCAACTATGCAAACAGAAATCAAAATTCGTATTCATAAATCTATCATGGACAGGCTACTTGATTATTGTTCTTATGAAGACTTTTCGCCGGACGGTGAGGAGCATTACAATGTTTGTTTTCCTTTTATAGAGAACGATTACTACTACAATATTCTCTTCAGTTTCGGGGATAAATGTGAGTGCTTAGCGCCCTTACATATCCGCACAGAAATGAAGCGTAGAATACATGATATCGCTACCATATACGAAAGTTAATACATGGAGTAAGACGAAAAAGACAGACGAGTTGCCTTGCCTCTTTTTAAAGCACTATATTATCAGCGGAAGGGATATTTTATGAATAATGATATTAATAAAAAAATACTGGCTATAACAAGTTTGGGGGCATTTATACCGCCATTTATGGTTTCGTCTGTAAATATAGCAATGCCAACAATAAGCAATGAATTTGCATTGAGTTCTACTATGCTTAATTGGATTCCGCTTTCTTTTACATTGTTAATGGCTATATTTGTTCTGCCTTATGGGAGATTGGCTGATATAGTGGGTAGGAGAAAGGTGCTTTTGTTTGGAATGATACTATTTGTATTGTCATCCTTGCTATGTGCAGCAGCGATTAACCCCATCATGCTAATCTTTGCAAGAGTATTTCAGGGAATTGGTGGAGCTGGTATTTCAGTTACTGTTGTTTCAATATTAACTTCAGTGTATCCTGCAGGCTCCAGGGGGAAGGCATTGGGGCTAAATGTTGCAATGACATATATTGGTCTGTCATCGGGTCCATATTTAGGTGGACTTATGGTGAAATATTTTGGTTGGAGAAGCATATTTTTATTTACTTCAGCAGCCGGAATAATAGTAATTATTGCACTATTTAATCTAAAGCAGGATTGGGCTGAATCCAAGGGTGAAAAACTGGACATAGTTGGAACTATTATATTTGGATTATCTATAATCGGAATTATTGTAGGTTTTTCAGCAATAATGGAGCCTTTTGGTATGTGGTTAATCTTGGGAGGAATAGCATTAATTTTTGTCTTTGTTTATTATGAGAATAAAATTAGTCAGCCAATACTTAATATTTCTTTACTTAAAAACAATAGAGTCATAGTTTTTTCCTCTCTTGCAGCCTTGTTTAACTACAGCGCTACATTTGCATTAAGTTATTTAATGAGCCTTTATCTTCAATATGTAAAAGGCTTTGAGCCTTCACATGCAGGCTTAATACTTATTGCACAACCGGCTGTAATGGCGGCACTTTCACCATTAGCTGGTCTGTTGTCTGATAAATTTGAAATTCAAAAGGTTGCATCCTTGGGAATGGGAATTACAACACTTGGACTGTCGTTTTTTATATTTTTAAATGAAGGAACTTCTATTTATTATATTTTAGTTGCCTTAGTATTACTTGGTCTTGGATTTGCACTGTTTTCTTCTCCAAACACCAATGCAGTTATGAGCGCTGTAGATAAAAGATATTATGGTATAACATCCGGTATTTTAAGTGTCTCAAGAACTATTGGCCAAACCTTTAGCATGGGATTAGCTTCAATGATAATAGCTGTATATATGGGAAATGAACCAATAAGCAGCAATATACCACAATTGATGCTTTCCATGAAAACAGTATTTACGGTTATGACAATACTTTGTTTTTTAGGTATATTTGCATCTCTAGCTAGGTCAAGCTTTCAAAATAAGCGAAAATAGGCTTGATTTGTAACCTACTTAAAGCCTTTATGGCTCAACCGGGGTGCAGAAAGCCATGATGAGTAATCCTGCACCGGGGTGTGCAGATTAAACCGTGGATTTTTACTTTTCTGCTTTTTAATAAACCCTGTGCTTCCACCACATACTAATGCAAAAGAGTGCGAAGGGAGACCTATTTGTGGACAGAGATTTATTGATTCAGCAGGTGAAGGACGAATACGCACGTTTAGCGGATCTTGAAAGCCGCGAAAATATAACCGCCCGGGCCTATAGTGGCATGCTACCCGAGGCGTATTATGAAAAAGCTTTAGAAAAGGCTATCCGAGATATTTACGCCGGAAAGTACGATGACTGCATTTCAGGTCTTCAGGTAGTGGAGAGTATTGCTAACCATAAAACTAAAATCCGGCGTGTTTCGGACACCATTGAGGCTACACTGCACAATATGGAAATCGCCGAAGAGACAATTGTTTCAGTCCCTGACGGTAAAAGAACGCAGCAGCTCATTGCGGAAAATGAACGGCGGGCTGAGGCAATTCCTCAGATGATCCGCACATTGAAGCAGGAGCAGGCTCAAGAGGAGTTGGACACTGGCAGCCCCAATGTGATAGGAGGCGGTGGCAATGGGTAGCGACTGCTGCAAAGCCAGGGATATTAAAACCCTAAAACTGTCCGAATGACTTAATTAACAAAGCACCGGCAAGGCTTGTTGGCCCTGCCGGTGCTTATTCTAATATAAAAACTGGAACATAATATATTATGATATTTTGAAGCCCTGAAACATGAGGTTGCTTATTGTTCCAATTAACCTGTAAACACCAGAGGTCAAGCTTGTTATGACTGACGCCAAATTATTCCTTCATTCGCACTCGGAAGCATCATCGTGGCGAATGTCGTAGATCCGATCTTCGGCGTGCTTCTTCAGAGCCGGAGAACCGGCTTTGTTTAACTTGGCCTTGAAAAAGAAGTCGGCGGCGTTTTTTCTGTCGCCCAGCTTGAGATATAGTTCTCCGATAATGACACATAGCTGCTGATCCTGATTCACGGGGATTTGAACATTTTGGTATGCGAACATATAAGCATCCAGTGCCTTCTGCTCAGTCTTTTCTGCCATTTTCTTATCGCCGCAGTCATGATAGACGCGGCTTAGCTTCAGGTACAGCGATGCGGTCATCAGCTGGTGCTTTGTAAAAGCGAGAGGAGCGCAGAGAAGTGCGAGATAATATCCGGCAAATACCGAATAAGTGTCCCTTTCCTTTCCTGTGTGGATTTCAGACCTAATGTCCTTTGATTTTAGCTCGTTTTGAAGTTCCGTTTTGACTCTATCCGGTTTGTCGAAAACCTGCGCGAGTGCGCTGTATAGACAGTGCGGGCAGGTTATCACGTCATAGTATAGCGGCTCAATATCCTTGAAGTGATTGCGCATGTCGGGGTCCATGTGGTCAAGGGTGAGCTTCGAGGGACGAACGGCCAGGGAATGAAAGCTCTTCCTGCAGAGAGGACACTGATGTTCCTTGCTCATCAGATGAACGGAGTCCGAATTGGGCAGAGACAGCTCATAGCAGCCATGCCCTTCTGGGAACAGAGAAAAAAAGGCGGGCTTATTGGAAGGTGTTTCGTCTGTTTCCGCTACCGGCGTTACGGTTTTCTGTTTTGGCGGCTCCTTGGCCGGGTCGGCAGGCGTTTGAAGACGAAGCCCACTTTCTGAACCGTCGGGATCGATCCACGGCCTTCCGCTTTTCGCTTCCAGCTCGGTACTCACTTTATCCAGACGGATGCACATTGCTTTGAGTAGCTCGTAAGCCAGTTCAGGCTCATCCTTAATAAAGTCTGCTGCGTTGTTTTCATCAATGGAAAGAACAATAGAGTCGTTAAGCGCGATTGTCGTGACGGCGGGATTTTTATCCGCAAAAAGCGATGGCTCAGCAAAAAAAGCACCGGGATACAGAGTGGCGATGATTTCTGCTTGCTGTTGTTTTTGATTCCTGACGACTCCGACTTCCCCTTGCAGAATCTCAAACAGAATGCTTCCGCCGCTTTCCCCGGAAATAAACGAACCTTTCGGATATTTTTTTAGGTAAGATGGATTTTTAAGTAAACTAAGATTAACCAATTAAAAAGCCTCCGTTTAATAAAAAAATGTGTGCCGAATTTCGGCACACAGCGAAACGCTGCAACCTTTTCGGCAGCCCGGCTGTCATAGCTTTGCGCCTTAGACCCGTGGCTTTGCGCCCCCGCCTTTCGGTGGGTTTGCCATTATCGGTGTTTGCACTTAATAGATATTATCATTTTGTTTGCTGTTTTTCAAATAGGATTATGAAAAAAGTGAAAATGATAGTTCTTTACTGTGCGAAAACATCTTCTAACCGTGCCCCCATTTATGCAGAAACTCTCTAGGTGTAAGTTTGCAATGACCTACAGAGAAAGTGAATTTCATGAATTACGCACCGGCAGGGCATTTATGGGCCCCGCCCGGTGCTTAATTCTAATATAAAATTGGTATGTAATATATTATGAGATTTTGACATAAATTGCATTATATTGTATAATAAAATGCAATAATATTTGGTTGTGTGAACGAAAAGATAGATGATTTTTGGTCATAAATGCATGTACAATTAAGAAGTAGCAGGATTAACAAATTGTATCGGACATACAAAACAGGAGGCTTTAAATGCAACAAGCTGCGATTATTTCTTTATTAAATAATGCCGCCCTACTATTGATTTTGTCCGTCATCTATGAGTTGACCTACTACTTGTTCCCACGCTCACGAATTAAGCAAGTTGCAAACGGGGTATTGGTTGCACTAACATGTATTGCTATCATGTCTATGCCCTTTAAACTAATCCCCGGAGTCGTGTTCGATACAAGGTCAATTCTCATAAGCGTGACGGCTTTAATATTTGGCCCAATTCCTACAATCATAACAATAATCACGGCTATAGTCTTTAGGCTGTTGCAAGGGGGGGCAGGCGCCATTCCGGGTATTGGCGTAATAATAACAAGTGCAATTATAGGTACGGTATGGCGGCACGCGCTGAAATCAAGGGCAAAGAAACTGCACTGGGTTAATGTATATGTTATGGGCATAGTCGTACATATCACAATGATGGCGTGCCTGTTTTTTCTATTGCCCTATCCTGACAATGCAAAAGTTTTTCGCGAAATTGCGTTACCTGTAATGATAATATATCCTGTCGCCTCAGTGCTGCTATGTCTTTTGCTGACAAAGCAACAGACATTCTGGCAGATGAGAGACGAACTGAAGCAATCGGAAGAGAGGTTCCGGCTGTTATTTGATAAGGCACCGCTCGGCTATCTTTCTTTGGATATTGACGGAAAGCTTATTGACGTTAATCAGCAGTGGCTTGATACTTTCGGATATTCACGAGACGAAGTAATAGGCAAATGCTTTATTGATTTTCTCCACCCTTCATACATAGATGAATATCATAGGAGCTTCCTTCTTTTCAAGGAGGTCGGACAAGTACATAACGAATTTGAAATGATACATAAAAACGGTGAGAGCATCTATGTATCATTTGACGGAAATATAGGGTACGGTTATAACGGAGAGTTTAAGCAAACTCATTTCATACTAAGAGATATTACCGAACAGAAAAAGGCTGAAGCGGAAGTTCGTGAAAGCGAACTTAAGTATCGCCGTCTTTATGAGACGATGGCACAAGGCGTTGTCTACCAAGGGGCTGATGGGAAGATAATTTCAGCCAATCCTGCAGCAGAAAGAATTTTAGGGTTAAGCCTTGATCAGCTGTTGGCAAGAACATCGCAGGATCCGGAGTGGAGGACCGTCCGAGAAGATGGTTCACACCTCCCGGGTTTAGAGCATCCTTCAATGATTGCGCTTAGAACAGGCAAACCTTTTGGTCCTGCTGTGCTGGGTCTCTATCAGCCAAAACTCAATGACCATGTCTGGGTTACGGTGAACGCAATCCCTATATTTGAAACTGACGGTACGTTGTCACAGGTATATACAACTTTTCAGGATATTACAGCCGAGAAAAAAGCAAAGCAAGACTATCAGCTTCTTTTTAATGCAATGGTTGATGGATTTGCGCTGCACGAGATTATCTGCGACCAACAGGGAAACCCTGTTGATTACAGGTTTATAGCCGTAAATCCGGCCTTTGAACAGATGACCGGAATGAAGGCGTCAGATATTATTGGAAGGACAGTTCTTGAAATTCTGCCTGCTACAGAATCATATTGGATTGAAACATACGGCAGGGTGGCCATAACCGGCAAGTCGGTGATGTTTGAAAACTATTCAGATTCAACGGGAAAATACTTTCGGGTTATGGCATATCAGCCGGCCCCCATGCAGTTTGCTTGTACTTTTTCCGATGATACAATGAGAATCCGAGCAGAGGAGGAACTTTTCAGAACTTTAGCAAGACTAAGGGGCTTTCTTGACAACAGCAATAGTCCCTTAATTGTTTTCGACGATAAGGGAAATGTTGTTGAGATATCTTCAATAGCTGAAAAAGTTTTGGGTTTACAACGAAATGAAATCAGCGGAAAAAATATGCACCAATTGGGTTTGTCTGATATTTTAGAAAAGGCTCTGCTTCTTTTAAATTCCCCAAAATTATCCGGACAAATAATTGAAAGTATCGATCTGTTTGTCGTTGAAGGAGAAAAAAGATACTTTGACAGCAGGCTATTCCCAATCGAAACAAATCACGAGAACGAAAATCTTTTTGGATATCTCGGAATTGATGTGACAGCTCGTATTATTGCCGAGCAAGCCCTAAAAGAGAGTGAAGAAAAGTACAGCAGCTACATAGAAAATTCACCATATGCCGTGTTTGTTGTTGATGAAAACGGTAATTATTTAGACAGCAATAGGGCGGCTTCTGTTATAACAGGCTATAGCAACGAGCAAATACTAAAGATGAACATAAGAACTATTACTGCTGCTGAATCTTTGGATGAAGCTGTTTATCATTTCCAGTTGCTGCAGGAAACGGGTAAAATGAGCACAGAACAAAAATACTACCATAAAGACGGGTCGACCAGATGGTGGACGGTAGATGCAGTTAAAATATCGGATAATCGCTTTCTTGGGTTTTCAATCGACATTACCGACAGAAAACAAGCTGAAGCAGACCTTATTAGCATAAATAAGCATGACTATCTTACCGGAATATATAACCGAAGGTTCTTCGAGGCGGAACTTGAGCGTTTGGATGCTGAAAAGCTGCTGCCTTTGTCTGTCATTATCGGAGATATTAATGGGGTCAAGCTAATTAACGATGCGTTTGGACATGCTGAGGGAGACAAACTCATAGTGGAGTCAGCACTGATTCTTAAGTACTGCTGCCGTAATGGAGATGTATTAGCCAGAATTGGCGGCGATGAGTTCGGAATACTTTTGCCAAACACCGATAACGCTGCTGCATTTGAGATAATGCGCAAAATTCAAGCTGCACTTGAGGAATTTGACGAAAAAAATAACAGTGACTTATATCAGCACAGCGTATCTTTAGGGTACGCCACGAAAATTTCAGCCGACGAAGATATTAAGGAGATAATTAAAATTGCAGAGGGATACATGTATCAGCGCAAACTGCTTGAGCATAACAGTACTCACAGTGCAATTGTTTCATCAATAAAGGCTACAATGTTTGAAAAAAGTCATGAAACAGAAGAGCACGCACAAAGGCTTGTTTCTTTATCAAAGGCAGTTGGTATGGCGCTTAGTTTATCCCAAGCAGAGCTTGACAAGCTGGAATTGCTTGCATCCTTGCATGATATTGGTAAGGTTGGCATTAGAGACGATATTTTAACAAAGCCCGGAGAGCTGAATGAAGTTGAATGGACGGAAATGAAAAGGCACCCCGAGATTGGATACAGGATTGCAAAGACATCGTCGGAGCTTGCTCCAATTGCTGAGGGGATATTGTCTCATCAGGAATGGTGGGATGGAAGCGGATACCCGCAGGGATTAAGAGGTGAAAGCATACCATTGATTTCCAGAATAGTATCGGTTGTTGATGCATACGACGCAATGACAAATGACAGGCCTTATAGAAAAGCCCTGAAACATGAGGTCGCCATTGAGAGAATCAAAAATAATGCGGGGACCCAGTTTGACCCTGTAATTGCCAAGATTTTTATTGAAATTGTTGCTTGAGGGGTTTATAACATTAGCCTAGTGATACCAAAGGCTTTTTAGAAGTTTACAAGCTGTGCGAAATAAAAAAGACTTGAATATAACGGCCGCTGGCTTTGCCAGCGGCCGTTATATTTGCGTAGATATAACCTTGATTATAAAGGCCAGGGCGTTTCTTCGGCTTCCTGCAGAAGCATTTTCGCGCCTTCCGGGAGTATCCAGCGTTCGTTTACCATTATGTCAAGGCGATCTTTAACTTTAGCCAGCCAATTTTCTCTGCTGCCATAAAGCGCCAAAAGCTTTTCTTTGCTGAATGGAGTGATTGTACCGTCCTCGTAATACGCCGCTATAGGAACATCTACATAATG
This sequence comes from uncultured Oscillospiraceae bacterium, assembly GCA_964418735.1. Taxonomy (GTDB): domain Bacteria; phylum Bacillota; class Clostridia; order Oscillospirales; family Oscillospiraceae; genus DUPK01. The sequence continues at coordinate 8,224 of CAYQMY010000098.1, forward strand.
GGAGCGGACACCCCCAATTTGATTGCCATTCAGATCCAGAACAGGTTCCCCGTCAGGATAGCCACCAGTCATTTCGATTACAGGCGCTACCGGCAAGGGAATCCTTGATAAGCTCCAATCTTTTAGATTGCGATAAGT
>CAYQMY010000099.1:0-8353 GCA_964418735.1 uncultured Oscillospiraceae bacterium
ACGGCCTTGTGCTTCGTGAAACAAATTACAAGGAAGCGGACAAAATATTGACCGTCCTGACCGAATCGGACGGCAAAATCACAGTTTCCGCAAAGGGGACAAGGCGGAAGGGGAGCCGTATCGGCGCCGCCTCGCAGTTGCTCGTATATTCGGAGATGACGCTTTTTTACTACAACGGTCGCTGGTCACTGAACGAGGCCAACACAAAGGAGCTTTTTCAGGGACTTCGCAATGACATTGAGCTGCTTGCGCTCGGCTCCTACTTCGCGGAGCTTTTGGAGACCGTCACGGACGAGGATCAGCCAAATCCTCAGCTATTAAGCCTTGGGCTCAATAGCCTCTATGCGCTCGGCGCGGGCATACGTCAAAAGGAATTTATAAAGGCGGCGTTTGAAATGCGCCTAATGTGTCTAGCCGGCTTTGAGCCGATACTCGACGCCTGCCAGGATTGCGAAAACGATAGCTTTGACTCGGCAAGGCTGGATTTGCACGGCGGTGCGGTGCTCTGCGGCAGCTGCAAAGGGTCTGGCGGTATAGCTATGCCCCTCTGCGAGGCTTCTCTTGAGGCGCTGAGATATATTACGGGCGCGGAAGCAAAGAGACTTTTTTCGTTTACGCTCGGAAAGGATGCGCTGAAGCGTCTTTCGGATGTCACGGAGGCCTATGTGCTAGCCCAGCTTGATCGTGGGTTTCGGACTTTAGACTTCTACAAAAGCCTGATACTATAGGAGAGAAAAAATGGGTTTTTATAAAAAATCGTTTAATACATTGGAGCTGCCTGCGGTTCTGGAGCTTTTGGCCGCTCAGGCGACAAGCCAGAGCGCTAAGGAGCGCGCCTTACTGCTGCTTCCCTCAATAAATATATACGAAATACAGGAGTGGCAGAGGGAAACCTCCGACGCAAGAAACCTTATCGGAATTAACGGCAACCCGTCCTTTTACGGAGTTAAGGACGTCAGCAACGCACTTGCGAGGGCCGATATCGGAGGTATGCTGAGTACAAGGGAGCTTCTTGATATTGCCTCCGTTCTTCGCGCGGCGCGAACGGTAAAGAGCTATTCGGCGGCGGAGGGCACTTCTCTCGCGGCCATGTTCGCCGCTCTTCGCGCAAACAAGTATCTTGAGGAGACGATAGCAAATTCAATATCTGGCGAGGACGAGATTTCCGACGCCGCGAGCTCCGAGCTTGCGACGATTCGCCGGCACATGCGAGCCGCGGGGGCGAAGGTAAAGGACGCACTTCAAAAAATCATAACCTCCCCGACCTACTCAAAGGCACTTCAGGAGCCGATTATAACAATGCGCTCGGACAGATATGTCGTGCCGGTAAAGGCCGAATACAAAAGCAGCATTCAGGGTCTTGTCCACGATATTTCGGCGAGCGGCGCCACGCTTTTTATTGAGCCGATACAGGCGGTTGATGCGAACAACGAGATAAGAGAGCTTCAGGCCAAGGAAAAGAAGGAAATTGAGCGTATTTTGATGGTGCTTTCGGCTGAGGCCGCGGCGCATAAGGACGATATACTCTCCGATTTCAGCCTGCTTGTTGAGCTTGACCTTATTTTCGCGAGGGCGAAGCTGTCTTATAGCCTTAACTGCTCCGAACCCGAAATTACCGAGGGAAGAGCGCTGACTCTAAGGCGTGCCCGACATCCGCTGCTGCCGCAGAAAACAGCCGTGCCTATCGACATTGCGGTCGGCGGAGACTATGACACGCTGGTCATAACCGGGCCGAACACGGGCGGAAAAACCGTAAGCCTTAAAACACTCGGAATTCTGAGCCTTATGGCGCAGTGCGGCCTTCACATACCTGCGGGCGACGGCAGCAGGGTGCCGGTTTTTGAAACGATTATGGCAGACATCGGCGACGAGCAGAGCATTGAGCAGTCGCTTTCCACCTTCTCCTCGCACATGACGAATATTGTGCAGATCCTCGGCGAGCTATGCGAAAACTCGCTTTTGCTTTTTGACGAGCTTGGAGCCGGAACAGACCCCGTAGAGGGTGCCGCCCTCGCGATAGCTATAATCGAGTATGCCAGAGCGCGCGGCGCCGTAATCGCGGCGACAACGCACTACTCGGAGCTGAAAATTTACGCTACCTCGACGCCGGGGGTTATGAACGCCTCATGTGAGTTTAACGTCGAGACGCTGCGCCCGACCTACAGGCTGCTTACGGGCGTGCCGGGAAAATCCAACGCTTTCGCGATTTCGGAGAGGCTGGGACTTCCGAAGGTCATAATAACAGACGCGGAGGGGCGCATAGACAAAAGCAGCGCGGACTTCGAGGAGGTTTTGACACAGCTCGAAATGCGCCGACAGCAGATGGAAAAGGAGCATACAGAGACACGGAAGCTTCTTCTCAAGGCCGAGGAGGACGAAAAGAGAGCCGCTGAATACCGCAAAGTTACCGAGCAGGAAAAGGAAAAGGCGGCCAAAATCGCAAGGCGCGAGGCCGACAGGATACTTGAAGAGGCGCGCCGCGCCGCCGACGAGGTTTTCGAGGAACTCAAGGAGCTTAGAAAGCAGAGCGCAAAATCGGACAACTGGCAGGAAGTGAACGCCGCCGGCTCTGAGCTGAGACGTAAGATAAACACAGCGCAGGACAGCGTTAGAGACAGGCAGGAGGGCATCGCGCCGCAGCCGTCTGCAAGACCCGTAAAGAACGGAGATATCGTTGAGATTGTCGCGATAGGCACAAAAGCTGAGGTGATTGACGTTTCCACGGACAGGGTACTTACGCTTAAAGCGGGAATAATGAAGATAACCGCTAAAGAGGGGGAGGTAAAGCTTCTCGAGGGACAGACCGTTTCTGGCGCAAAAAAGATAATCGCTAAATCCGAGGCAAAGCTTCGTACCGATAACGCAAGACCAGAAGTTGACGTAAGGGGCATGATGAGTGACGAGGCCGTAAGCGTCGTCGAGATGTTCATAGATTCCGCGGCACTTTCAAAGCTTCCGAGCGTACGGATTATACACGGCAAGGGAACGGGAGCGCTCCGTGCCGCGATTCAAACCAGCCTTAAGCGCAATAAGCTTGTGAAATCCTTCAGACTCGGTGTTTACGGAGAAGGAGAGAACGGGGTGACAATAGCAGAGCTAAAATGAGCGGATTTCTAAAAAGCTATTGACGGTATGATTCAATTTTGTTAAAATAAAGTAAAATAACTAATCGAAAAATAAAATTATATATCTGTTACAGGACGAAAAGGAGTGGCTTCTATGTTTGTAAAGGAAACAGTTGTTAATAACCAGGTGGGGCTGCACGCAAGACCCGCAACCTTTTTTATTCAGAAGGCCAACGAGTACAAAAGTAGTATTTGGATTGAAAAAGACGAGAGAAGAGTTAACGCGAAAAGTCTTCTTGGAGTCCTGTCCCTGGGTATCGTAAAAGGCAGCTCAATCAACATTATAGCTGACGGAACCGACGAGAAAGAGGCCGTGGGCACACTTGTTGAGCTGATATCCTCGAATTTCTCAGAATAAGCGAATAATTAATATTAAATCAGGGTTTCCGAATGGGAAACCCTGATTTTTTTCTTAAAACTCCTCACAGGGAAATTTAAATCTATTTTTCTGGGAATTTACTTCCCAGAAAAATACCACAGCCCGCGCAAATCGTGCGCGACCGGGGGTATCGCGGCGTATGCCGCGTATCTAGGGGGCATTGGATGCCCCCTAGAAGCTTGCCGTTATTGTTAATCCTAGCTTTAAAATTTCGGCGTTATCGTTATATATCTTTGCAAACTGAGAAAGCGGAAGCGGATTTGAACCGAAGCCTGCTTCTATAGTAAAGCCGGGGCGGTTATATTCGTTTATGAACCAGTCCTTATAGCCCGCGTGACCGGATTCAAAGGGCGTGTCGGACACAGCGTAGCCGCTGAGGCTGCCGAATTTTTCGGCAATTGCCCCTGCGCCGGGCGGCTCTTTGTCGAGATACTTCCAGTAGATAACCTCGCCCTGTGTGTGATAGGAGAGTGTGAGGCTGAAATTATGCGATTTGGTAAAGCTGTATACAGCGCTGCTTTCCGGAGCCGATAACGGCTTAAGTCCGGGATAGTTCACAGGAGAGGGGGAGGAGAAGCCAAGTTCGGATTTTATGCTTCTAGCTTCGCGCCATCCGGCGGGGTATTGAAGATTGAGGTCAACTCCGAGGATGTTTGCCTTCCAGCCTGAGGGGAAATAGATATCAGGATATTTCGCGGCGATTTTTGCGGCGTTTGAGCGGTAAACGGAGGTTTCGGGAATTGCTCCGTTTACGAGATCGACTCCGTCGGGGTTAACCATGGGGACTATGTAAAGCGTCGTTCTCTCAAGAATTGAAGCTTTTTCGCCTTCGTTGCCTTCATACGCGGCTTCAATCAAAAAATCTTCAATGAATTTAAGCAGAAGCGGAGTGGTTATCCACTCGTTTCCGTGATGCGCGCCGTTGTAAAAGACCTGATTTTCACCGTTTCCGATTTTTATCAAAAAAATCGGTTTTCCCATGAAGCTATCTCCGATTTTTCCAATCCTGATAAATGGATACCTAGCTTTCAGGCCGCAGACACAGCAGTCCAGCAGGCTATGAGTAAAAGGAATATTTGTCGGCACGACTGAAAAGCCTAAGGGTACGGTAATGCGGCTGCCTATCCTGGGCTGTGAGCGCTCTCTTATATGATTTGCAGAGGCAATTGCTTCTGCGCTTGTGTTGTATTTTATCGCAAGCTTATTCAAATCATCACCGCGGCAAATCGTGACAGTAATATAACCGAGAAGATACGGTGAGAGCGCGGCCCAGGTTTTAGGCCCTGTTATTCCTGTAGCGTCAAGTCGATTGACGGTCTGAAAAACCTTTACGGCGTTTTGAGTTAGCTCGCAAAAGTAGCCGTCGGGCTCGCCGCTCAGAAAGCCGCTTCTTATCAGCGCAAGCTGCAGCATGGACACATAGGGACTTTGCATACCTATATTTAAATATTCCATTCCTTTCCTCCCTTCATAAAAAATAAATATGCTTTTAAAATGTGCCATAGACGTAAAAAAATACACTTTCAAAATTAAAAAAAGCTTAAATTCAAACCGAATGCAAATTTCGTAAAGGAAATAACCCCAACAACTTGTCATTTTCGCGGCGTTTTATTTTTTTCAAATAAGACATATTAGTAAGGCGCTCGGAAGTGAAAAAAGGAGGGGAAAATTTGAAATTTCAAATTTTATCCGTGTCCGACATAAGGAGAATCGGGACATGGAGAAAGTTTTAAAAGGAATAAAAATTAAAAAAGCTATGCTGGCCGCGGTTTTAATGTTATCTATATCGGCACCGTCGTCTGTGACGGTCGCCGCCGCGGGGGAAATGCCGACGGAGCTAATACCGCTCGGTACGGTGGTCGGCATCTCGGTTGAAAGCGAAGGCGTTATAATAATATCGACGGGCGAAGTCGAAACGGAGAAGGGAAAATTAACTCCGGCCTCGGATGCGGGGCTTCAGGCAGGAGATGTAATAAAGACAATTGGCACGGAAAAAATCAATTCTATAGAGGATTTAAAAAGAACGGTAAAAACAAACGGCAGCAACGCGATAGCGGTCAAGGTGGAAAGAAACGGACGGCTTATGCAGTTTAACGTCACTCCCGTACAAAACAGCTCAGGCGCTTTCGAAATGGGGCTTTGGCTGAGAGATACACTTGCAGGAATGGGTACGCTGACCTTTGTCGATCCTGCGACAGGCGTCGTGGGTGTTCTGGGGCACGCAATAAGCGACGCGGAGACAAAGACAATTTTTCCGTTTAAGAGCGGGGTGCTTGTAGAAGCAAGCCTCGGCTCAGTAATCAAAGGCCGCGCCGGAACTCCCGGACAGCTTCAAGGCAATATTAATCTTCAAAAAAAGCTGGGAACTCTTTACGCCAACTCGGATTTTGGAATTTTCGGCGTGACCGATTCTGAAGACCTCACCTCGGGCAAGGCGCTGCCGATTTGCCGGCAAAAGGATATTAAGGTCGGAAACGCAGTAATATTATCCAGTATCAGCGGTCAGGTAGAGGAATATAGCATCGAAATATCAAGAATTTATTCCGGAGAGGGGGAGCGCGCAATGCTTATAACCGTAACGGACGAAAAGCTTATTTCGCAAACCGGCGGTATAGTTCAGGGCATGAGCGGAAGCCCGATAATACAAGACGGAAGGCTGGTCGGCGCTGTAACCCATGTTCTGGTAAACGAACCTGAAAAAGGCTACGGCATATCAATTGAGAAAATGCTTGAAAAAGCTTACTTTGTAAAACAGACAATAGCGGCATAAAAAAGCTTCTAGGGGGAATCCAATTCCCCCTAGATACCCCGCTAAAGCCGAGGTCGCGCACGATTTGCGCGGGTAGTGGAATTTTTCCGAGAAGTAAATTCCGGGAAAAATAGATTTTAATTTCCCTGTGAGGGGCTTTTTGACAAATATTTTATGCGGCGGCATCTGTAATGCCGCCGCATAAAACATAACTAGAAATAAATTCCTATTTTTTTCCAAAATGGTATTGCAAAGTATGTCCAGTTATGGTAATTTATAGACGATGCAGCTCGGGTGACGCTAAAACAGTCAAGTGGGTAAAGTGGATAGCCGGACTGAAAGAGAAAGGTTTTGCCACCGTGAGTGTAAATTTGGCTTTTAATGCCTTAATAACGGAGGAAATCAAATGAGCACAAAAACCAAAGTTCTCGTTGCAGATACCGGAGAGGATTTTTACAAACTCCTGCTTGACCATGTGAAGTCAGAGGATGATTTCAAGCTTGTCGGAAAAGCGGCAAACGGTGAAGACGCGATTAGAATGGCTACGGAGCTCGACGCGGATATTATTTTGCTTGATGTTATACTCCCTAAACTGGACGGGCTAAGCGTAATGGAGCGTCTTAACAAGATGACCAGACATCCTTCGGTGATAATCACATCTAACTTCTCAAACGAGCATGTGGTTTCGGAGGCAGCGGCGCTTGGGGCGAGCTATTTTATGGCTAAGCCCTGCGACATGGACATCCTTTTTGGCAGAATGCGGCAGATACTCAGCAGGAAAAAGCCCGTTATGGAACAGAAGCCGCAGGTTCGCAATCACTATGAAAAAAGCCTTGAAAGCCTTGTCACGGATGTAATACACGAAATCGGGGTTCCCGCGCACATAAAGGGTTATCAGTACTTAAGAGAAGCTATCATACTCTCCGTTAATAATATGGAAATGATAAACGCCGTCACAAAGGTGCTTTATCCCGAGGTTGCCAAAACCTTCGGCACAACGCCATCAAGAGTAGAGCGCGCTATTCGCCACGCTATTGAAGTAGCTTGGGACAGGGGAGACATTGAGATTTTGCAGAAGTTTTTCGGCTATACTGTGTCGAACATCAAGGGAAAGCCGACAAACAGCGAATTTATCGCAATGATCGCAGATCGGCTACAGCTTCAGAGAAAGAACAAAGACGGTCAATAAAATATTATTAAAAGTCGCCAGAAACGGCGGCTTTTTTATTGCAAAATTTATTCAAGAATAATATAATGGTTACATAAAGAAATTGCTGAAATATCAGCCGATACTAAACATGGCCGGTTTATCGGCAATTACATGGTTCCTGAAAATCCAAAAAAGAATGGAGAGAACGCAAATGACGAGAGATATCACCTACATGATGGATTTCAACAAAAAAGTCATAAAAGGAATTTCCGCTCTTACTGCGGAGAGGGGATACGTAACTGGTGAATTTCCTTTTATACCGGAGCTGTTTATCCAGAACTCGACTTTTATCCCCCAGGCAACCGAAGAGATAAACAAAACCGGAAAGATGGGGGATAAGCTTTTCCGCAATCTCTATGTCTCGTTTTTCGGCGGCATTACTGGCACGTTTTTCTGGTACTATTCCAGAGATACTCTTAATTCAAAAGGACTTTATGAGATGTGCAGGGAGCTCAGGCCTATAAACGATATTGACGAGCTTGCCTACGGACTTATGGGCATGTCGGTTTCTGAGGGAGAGTACGAGTTTAAGGAGCTCTTCTATGAGATATATGACTATATAGCTCACGAACTTGAGGAAGCCGAAAAGGAGCATGAACCTGAGGTAATTGATAAGCTTAAAAAGAGGCTCGAAAAAACACTCTTTCATATTGGGATGTGGCTTGCTCTTTCAAAGCTTGGCGAACTGGAAGACGACAATTAAATTCTAGGGGGCATCCAATGCCCCCTAGGTAAGCATTGATTTAATCCGGCGTTGCCAGATTGGTGGGGATAGCAGCCTCAATCGAGGCAAAAAAGCGCAGGAATAATTGCTTTATTTCAAGCTTTTTTAACGATGAGTGGGGGTGCTAGACCCGCCAAGATGGTAATGTCGGATTAATCAGTGCTTA
>CAYQMY010000100.1:0-8243 GCA_964418735.1 uncultured Oscillospiraceae bacterium
TCTTCAGGAGTCTTACCAACGACGCTGACGAGAGCACCGTTAGCAACATAGCCGATGTTCCACACAATGTGGGAGATGATAGCTGCCGCTACGATGACAACTGCCGCAACAGTGTCATTGCTGCTGACGCGTATAAACTGAAGTGCGAAGAGGAAAGGAACAAGCCACGGGGTGAGAATCAGCCAGGAGCGATAACGACCCCACTTCTTAGCCTTGGTGGAGTTAAGAATGGCACCATAAACCCAAGACAGGCATGCGTCAACGATTGAGAAGACTGAGTTAATCAGAGCTGCGATAGCCGGCAAAAATCCAGCCAGGTCGGTTAGGAAGGTCATAAAGTAGAATGTTTCGATGTTGCTCATCAGGATAAAGCCTGCGTCACCTACACCAAAAAAATACTTTAGGGCTGTGCTGAGTTGTTTCGGGGACTTTGCTTCCTTGTTCGATGTTGAATCTGACATAAAAATCCTCCTTCTTAATACTTATATTAAAAAAACAATATTTTTTTTATTGTTTTTTTAACATCATAAGACAGCGCGGTTAGAAAAAAACCAATGGATATTATGTATGCAGCATATCAGTGAGTTGGTCCGCCGTTTAATCACTCGATATTTAATTATGTTTGACAAACACGATAATAATATAGCACAGGCAGTTATTTGAGTCAAGTTATAATGATACAAAATGCACTATTAGCATAATGTGATATTTACGTTTTTTATCACAATGAACAATATATAACAATAAGTGTCATTGTTATATGAAAATATAATGCCTTTTTGTAAAAAATTTAGACACAAAACAGAAGAAATGAAATGCGTTCAAATTATTAAAAACCAATATTTGACAAACACGTTGCGATTAGTGTTGTTTTTTTTGATATTTTTTCAAGGTGTTGCTTGGCTGCTCTTTTTGGAAGAAACCAATTTTTCTAACTGGTTTCTTCCGTGGGAGCAGAAGAGGAACTAATGGTATGAAACACGCAGCACTCCGAAAGCCTTGAGAAGTAGACGGAGACCGACGGTTTTAATTAAAGCATTAGCCTGTAAATACTGGCAACATCATCCTTGCTCAGAGAGGCAAAGGTGCCGAGTGTCCCGTTTCGGCCATCGCCGTAGCAGGCGTTAAAGGCGAGCTTTTCGATATCCTCTTCCTTAGCGCCGAGCTCGGCAAAGTTTGAAGGCATCCCTATAGACCTCAAAAAGCGCTTGTAGGCTTCTATTCCGCTTCTTGCGGTGTTCTCGGGGTGCGCGAAATCCATCTGGCAGCCCCAGACGCGAACGGCAAGCTGCGCGAAACGGCTTACATTATTCATCATGGTATACTGCATCCACGCGGGGAATACAACAGCAAGTCCCGCTCCGTGCGCGCAGTCATAAAGAGCCGATAGCTCATGCTCGATGTCATGGCTTGCCCAGTCCTGCGTTCTCCCGACACCGCAGGAATTATTGTGCGCCATAGTACCGGCCCACATAATGTTGGCCTGAGCCTGATAATTATCGGGGTCCTTTATAACGCGGGGAGCCTCATGAAGCATGGTGAGCAGCAGGCCCTCAATCATTCTGTCGGTAATCTCGACCTCCTCGGTCGTTGTAAAATAGCGCTCAAACAGGTGGGATATAATATCGGTAATGCCGCAGGCCATCTGAAAGAGAGAAAGCGTCTGCGTTAAAGCGGGATTCAAAATCGAGAACGACGGACGAAGCACATCTCCGTGCCCACTGCGCTTGTACATGCCGTTTTCGTTTGTGATTACTGAATCTGGAGAGCCCTCGCTTCCGGCAGCGGCTATGGTCAGGACAGTGCCGATCGGCAGGGCTTTGGTTACATGCTTTCCCTGAAAATAGTCCCAGAAGTCGCCGTCATATAAGGCCCCGGCTGCAATCGCCTTAGAGGAGTCGATTACGCTGCCGCCGCCGACGGCCAGCACAAAATCGACCTTCTCTCTGCGGCAAAGATTGATGCCCTCGTAGACAAGACCGCTTCTCGGGTTCGGCTTAACTCCGCCGAGCTCGATAAAATCCAGACCCTCTTTTTTAATAGAAGCCTTTACCCTGTCCAAAAGCCCTGAACGCACAGCGGAATTTCCGCCGTAATGTATAAGGACACGGCTGCCGCCGTAGCGCTTTATGTATTTGCCCGTATTATTTTCTTGATCCTTTCCGAAAACAAAGCAGGTCGGACTGTAGAAAGTGAAATTATCCATATATACTTTCCTTTTTATGTTTATTTGGTTAACCGTTTTTGCACTATTATATATAATGTATATCTCTTTACTTTTTTCGCTTTTTTATAAGAGAAAAGACGGACTGCAGAATGATAAAGAAGCATAAAAGGGCCGCGGTAGCTATGTTTGCCCAGCTTGACAGGAGCTTGCCATTTGTTATAACGAGGGTGTTTATTGTTCCGTTAATCAGAACGCCGAAAAAGGTGCCTATTACATTGCCGACACCGCCCGTGAGCAGTGTTCCGCCGATAACCGCGGATGCGATTGCTTCCATTTCAAAACCCTTTGCCTGCTGAACCGAGCCGGACATGGTGTTGAGACAGTAGCAGATTCCTCCTATGGAGCAGAGGAAGGAGCTCAGAACATAGGCCTTGAGCTTGGTACGCCTTACGTCGAGGCCCATCATTTTAGAGGAGGATTCGCTGCCGCCGACGGCGTAAAGCGAACGACCGAATTTTGTGAATTTCAGCAGTATAAATACAGCAACGACTACCAGCAGTGCGACAATTACTGCCGGTCGGATAAAGGGTACTATAACCGCGCCTTTGTTGTTTGTGTAACCGAGAAAGGCAGGTAGGCTTATTTTTGTATTCGCCCAGGCATAAAACTGAGCGTTGCCCTTTTGCGTAATGGATACCTGTGCAGTGCTTATTACAGCCGTCATTCCTCTTGCAAAGAACATTCCTGCCATTGTGACGATAAAGGGCTGTATCTCCATATAGCCTACAAGGAAGCCTTGTACAAGGCCGAAAATCAAGCCTATAACCAGAACAAAAATCAGCATGGGGATGGCGGGGTAACCCTTCACGCCCATTCCGACCGCCAGAATCATGCAATCCATCGCGACAAGCGAGCCGACAGAGATGTCAATACCGCCGGTTAGCATGACGCAGGTCATTCCGCAGGCTACGCAGATAAGTCCGGCGTTTGTAATAAGGATGTTGAGAAAGGTTTGAAAATGCGAAAAACCCTTTTCCGCGTATACAACACAGCCGGCTGCGTACATTACAATAAAAAGACCGACGGTAATCAGGAGCAGCAAGGTGTTGTTGTTGATTCTAAGCTTGTTGCTGCTGACGTTAAGCTTTGTCTTCATACCTTTACAGCCTCCTTTTCAACAAGCTTTTGCTTGCTTGTGCGAGCTATCCACGACCTAAAGACGGGGGACTGTACCGTGACAATAGCGACAACTATGATGGCCTTGACAACGGGGGCCTGATCTGTAGATACGCCCATGGCAAGGAGCGTGGTGTTAATAGCCTGAATAGTATAAGCGCCGACAATGGAGCCGTACAGATTGAATTTGCCGCCTCCGAGACTGTTTCCCCCAAGCGCCACCGCCAGAATGGCGTCGAGCTCATAGTAAAGCCCGATGTTGTTCGAATCCGCCGAATATATGCGTGATGAGGACAGGATTCCAGCTATACCGGCGCAAAGGCCGCAGATGATGTAGCAGAGAAAGCAAATTCTGTCGGAGTTGATGCCGAGCAGTCTCGCAGCCCGGTTGTTAATACCTACCGACTGTATGTAAAGCCCCAAAGCAGTTTTTCTTAGTAAGATGGCAATAACGGCTATTACAAATATTGTAACAAAGATAGAGGTAGGAATAGGGCAGCCGGGAATGAAATTTCCGAGGTATTTGTATGGATTATAGCGAATGTAGGTAATCTGGTTATTGCACAGCAAAAGACCGATAGCTCTCGCCGCAGTAAAGAGTATCAGCGTTGCTATCATCGGCTGGATTTTCAGCTTGGCCACCAAGGTGCCGTTGAAAACGCCGCAGACGCCTCCGAGTAGTACTCCGGCCATCATGCCGACGACCATGGGCATCCGGAGAGTCTCAGTGCTGCTTACGCCGAAGCCTGCGAGCAGCATACAGGTGTAGCAGGCGGAAATGCTCATCACGGAGCCGACCGAGATATCAGTGCCTGCGGAAACCGCGATTACCAAGGTCTGACCAATGGCTAGAATTGCAATTTCGCTGCCTCTGTTTAGTATGTCGATAAGACGCCCGTAAAGAACGCCGTTATTTACCGCGATTTTAAAGAAGCCGGGGTCCTTAATTAAATTGAGAAGAAGGACCAGCACAAGACATATAAGTGGTAAAAAAAGCGTATATTTTGTCACTTTTTTTATTGTTTTCATTTTGATTCACCTCCGGCAATAGCGGACATGACGCTTTCCTGCGTCATTTCTCCTTCGATTTCTCCCACCTTTGCTCCGTCGCGCATAACGCACATTCTCGAGCAGGTACGAAGCATTTCCTCGAGCTCCGAGGATATGAACACTACGCTCATTCCCTCTGCCGCAAATTTGAGTATCAGCTTTTGGAACTGAGTCTTTGTGCCTATGTCTATGCCGCGTGTGGGTTCGTCAAGGATTAAAAAGTCCGGGTGGGTGCAAAGCCATCTGGCAAGAATGACCTTTTGCTGGTTGCCGCCCGATAGCTGATTGACCGGTGTCTCGCGGGAGGCTGTTTTTATATTCAGCATTTCAATATACTGATCCGCCATTTCATATTGCTTGGAGAGAGAAATGGTTTTGTTCATCCCCTGACGGGCTTGTATTGCCAGTATTATGTTTTCTCTGACGGAAAGATCGCCGATAAGTCCGTCGGCCTTTCGGTCATCGGGCAGGAAGCCCATTCCCGCCTTTATTGAGTCTATGGGCGCCTTGGCCTTAAGTAGTTTGCCCTTGAATTTAAGCGTGCCTGTCTGTGCCCGGTCGGCGCCGTAAATGCAGCGCACCATTTCGCTACGCCCAGAACCGAGAAGTCCCGTAACTCCCACAACCTCGCCCTTGCGTATCATGAAGTCAAAGGGCTTGATGCTGCCCTTGTGGCTGAGCTCCTTCGCATCAACGACAATCTCATCATTGGCGGTCATGCCGCCCTCCGGCTTGATTGACGCCAGATCGTCAAAGTCCTTTCCGAGCATTGCGGCAACAAGGTTTAGGCGCGGCATTTCACTGACGGAGTACTCGCCTATGAACTGGCCGTTTCTCAAAACGGTAATTCTGTCGCAGACCATGTAGACCTGCTCGAGGAAGTGCGTTATAAATATGATGCCGACGCCATCCTCCTTGAGATGCAGCATAAGCTTGAATAGCTTTGCAACCTCGTTATCGTCGAGAGAGGAGGTGGGTTCGTCGAGGATGAGGATTTTGCACTCCATATCCACAGCACGGGCAATTGCTATCATCTGCTGTATGGCAATGGAGTAGTTGCTCAGGGTTAGGGTGACGTCTACGGCTATGCCCAAATCCTTCATGAGCGTTTTTGCTTTTTTATTCATGGTACGCCAGTCAATAAAGCCCAGCTTGGTTTTCGGTTCGCGTCCTATATAGAGGTTCTCGGCCACAGACAGATTGGGACAGAGGTTTATTTCCTGATAGACTGTTGCGATACCCTTTTTCTGTGCATCCAGGGGTGAGTGGTTTACTATTGGCCCATCAATGCCCTCCATGCGGATTTCTCCGCCTTCAAAGGGATAAACACCGGTCAAAACCTTGATCAAAGTCGACTTTCCCGCACCGTTTTCACCCATCAAAGCGTGAATTTCGCCCTTACGTAGCGTTATACCAGCTTTGTCCAGTGCCCTAACGCCGGGGAATGTTTTCGATATGTTTCGCATGGTCAAAAGAATTTGATCGTCCATAAACTCAATACCTTTCTGTCTTAGGCTCGGGGAACAGATTCATATAATTTACTGATTTTCCAAATTATGATTATAAAGGGTGGCTCTTAATCGGAGCCACCCTTTATATCTGAGCGCGAAACGCACTCAGGTAATCACTGATTAATCCGACCGCGCCGGACTAAATCAGTGATTACCCTTGCTAATCAATCAGCGCGTTTCTGATCAGAATAGCGGCTTTGGTAATAATTTATTATTAATAACTGATTAATATGAGGCGTCAGCTATAGCCTGAGTAACCTTTACCAGAGGCTCGGTTACGGACTGGCCGGCGTTATTTGTGTAGGTAATGGACTTGAGAATGTCTTCAGCAACATACCAAGGCTCAGGCATAAATGTCTTCTCAGCAACCTTCTCGCCAGCCTTCAGCTTCTTGATGGTCTTGGCAAGGGTTTCTCCCTGAAGCGGGTTGCACTGGAAGTCAGCGTTGATTTTGCCTTCAAGAACCTGCTTGAGAGCGGCTTTGCAAGCGTCGAAGGAGATCAGAATGACATCTTTGCCTACACCGTAGGAGACACCGGCGGCCTTCATTGCGTCCTGAGCTCCGAAAGCTTCGTTGTCGTTCTGGCAGACAACTACGTTAAATTTGCCTGCATAGGATTTGCAGTAGGACTCCATGACCTTCTGGCCGCCGTCCTGAGTAAAGTTGCCGTCCTGCTGGTCAAGAATTGTCCAGCCGTTTTCCTTGGCTATCTTCTCGAAGCCCTTTGTGCGGCCGATTTCAGCGGAGGAACCGGTTGTGCCCTTAATAACGAGAACGTTGAGCTTGTCAATCTTCTTGGCCTTTGCGTAGTCCTTAAGCCATGTGCCTGCGGCAAGACCCTCGTTCATAAACTCGGAGCCGATCCATGTGATGTACTTGTTGGAATCGTCGATTGTACGGTCAAGAACGATGACGGGGATTTTAGCGTTCTGAGCCTCGGTAAGAACGGTGTCCCAGCCGGTGGATACGATGGGGGCGATTACTATGTAGTCAACCTGCTGCTGAATGAAGTTGCGGACTGCTTCGAGCTGTTTGGCAGAGTTGTTATCGCAGTCTACGAACTGAAGGTCAAAGCCGTTCTCTTTAGACAGGTTTGTCTGAACGGATTTGGTGGAGGCAGCACGCCAGTCGGATTCGTGTCCAACCTGAGCAAAGCCAACCTTGATAAGCTTCGGAGCTGCGCTTGGTGCTGCGCTTGGAGCTGCGCTTGGTGCGGCAGAAGTTTTCGGTGCGGAGCCGCAGGCGGCCAAAGACAATACCATTATCAGAGACAGAAACAGCGCGAATAGTTTTTTCATTTTTAATACCCCTCTTTAAAAAATAGTGTTTTGTTAGAGTAAGTGAACGCGCTCTTGCTCGTTCACTGTGGCTCACTATTATGCATTATATTAACAAAAAACGGAAAGTCAAAGCCATTTTTGGCGATATTTACGATTCGTATACTTAGACAATACAACTTATTTGTCTGATTTGTTAGTACAATACAAGTTGAAAAATTCTCACTATTTTGTCTGATTTTTTTTGATTTATAGAAATAAAAGTTAAGATATTTATGAGTGAATCGCATGCGCTATTTTTGAAATATTAATAAACTTGCTCTTTACTTGATTTTTGATTCTAAAAATTTGAGGCTTAAGGTTTGCTGTTTTTAGATTTAAAATGCTTGTTGCAGTCGACATATATGCCTCCGAAAAGCTATAATAGATATGCATACTACACACAGCAGCAACCCGAAAATTCAACTTTGTGACTTATCTAAGCAAAATTTAGCTTGCAATTATCTCGTAAAGCGGTAAAATTATGTAAAGGTAACACCGCACAATTCTAAGTACGTGCTTGCTTGAATCTTTTTCGCCAAATCGTCCAAAAATGCTCAGCAATACACAAAGTATTCCCTGCGCTTTTTAGCCAATTTGACAAAAAATCTTACTTCGCAATCCAGCACTTAGAATTGTGCGGTGTTACCTAAGTACCGTTTTTGAACAGAGGGGACTGAAATGAATCCAAAATATATAGATCTGTCAAATATTATGACAGAGAAGATTCAAAACGGCATATATCCGCCTGATTCAAAGCTCCCGACCGAAACGGAGCTCTCGGGATACTATCATGTAAGCAGGCAAACGGTGCGTATGGCCTTGTCCGTACTTGTCAAAAGAGGGCTGATAAGAAAAAAGCAGGGTAGCGGAAGCGTGGTCATATCCACAGGGATTATAAGAGAGAACCGCAGCGTAGCCATAATCGTTTCGTACGCAAACGATTACATATATCCCGCGATATTGCAGGATATACAGACGGCGCTGCAGCAGGAGTACTACTCTTTTCAGGTTTTTGAGAC
>CAYQMY010000101.1:0-8171 GCA_964418735.1 uncultured Oscillospiraceae bacterium
AAGGAGAAAAATACCATGGCTAAAACTAATAAAGTAATTATTCAGGTCTGCCTTTGCGGCGCCGGAACAAAAAAGGATCAGGCACCTACAGTGCCCTATACAGCAGAAGAGCTTTCCGAGCAGATTGTTGCCTGCGCGAAGGCCGGAGCCTCAATCGCCCACATCCATGTCCGCGAGGACAAGATGGTCGACGGAGTTATGCAGATTGGCTACAAATCCATGAGCCTGCAGAAGTTCACGGAGGCTGTCGAGATGACTCGCGAAGCTTGCAAGAAGGCTGGAGTTGACATTCTTATCAACTTGACCACCTCAGGCGGAGAGTATGAGGACCATAAGCGCCTTCAGCATCTTGGCGCGCTTAAGCCCGAAATGTGCTCCTTTGACCCGAACACCATCAACTGGGCAAACAGCTACATTTTTGAGAACAGCCCTAGATTTTTGAATCTTCTCAGTCAGGAAGTTATTAAGCACGATATCAAGCCTGAGTTTGAGGTGTTTGACACCGGACACATCGACAGCGTTATGTATTATGTCAACAAGTGGAACATTCCGCAGCCGCCCCATATCCAGTTCATTATGGGTGTTGGAGGCTCAATGCCCGCGACAGCGGAGAACCTCGCCTTCCTCGCCGGAAAGCTTCCGAAGGGCTCCACCTGGTCCGTTTCCGGAATCGGCGGCAGGGCTCACATGCCGATGATGCTCGCCGGTCTTGCGCTCGGCTGCGACGGACTGCGCGTAGGTCTTGAGGACAATATTCTTTACGGCGTAAAGCCCGATGGCACGAAGGTCACGGCAACCAACCTTATGCTGGTTGAGCGCGCCGTGGAGCTTTGCAAAATTGCCGGACGAGAGATTGCGACTGCAGACGACGCAAGAGCAATTCTCGGCATCACCCGCAACTGCCTCCGCGACGAGGTTACGGGCGAAGTGACATTTAAGGCTTAAAGCAACACCGCACTTAAGGCTTTAGCCATGAATTGTGCGATGTTACTTTAACTAATCATTGACATTGCTCCGGGTGTTTTTTAGATACCCGGAGCGGTCAAGCATAAGAAAGGAAGATCGAAATTGCCGCAGAATAAAGTGGTGTCCATGGATAAGGCCATGGAGAAGCTGAGCGATGGTATGACGGTGCTTATCCCGGGATTTGTAAATTGCGGGGTGCCCGAGACTCTTATTAAGGCTATTATCGAAAAGGGATGCACCGATTTGAGCGTCATATCCAACAACACCAGCATAAAGGGACGCGGAATAGGTTTGCTTGTTCAGGAAAACCGCATCAAGCACCTTACCTGCTCGCATATAGGCAATAATACCGAGACTGTTGAAAAGGTAGTTGCAGGCGAAATCGACCTGACCTTCGTGCCTCAGGGCACGCTCTGTGAGCGCGTCCGCGCAGGCGGAGCAGGAATAGGCGGTATTTTGACGCCGACAGGTCTCGGCACTTTGATTGGGGAGGGCAAACCCGTAATTGAGGTTGACGGCAAAAAGTATTTGCTGGAAAAGCCGCTTCGTGCCGATGTCGCCCTGATTCACGCATGGAAGGCCGACAAAATGGGCAACCTTGTTTTCCGCAGAACGGCCAGAAACTTCAACCAGATTTTCTCGACGGCTGCCGACCTTGTCATTGTCGAGGCGGAGCAGATCGTAGAGGTCGGAGACCTCGACCCGGATGTCATCCACACTCCAGGCTGCCTGGTTGACATGATCGTACAGATATAGGAGGCCGAAGAAGATGGATAAAAGAGAACTTATTGCTTACAGGACGGCTAGATTTTTTAAGGACGGCGACCTGGTGAATCTGGGCATCGGTATGCCCACAATGTGCATGAACTTTCTTCCCGAGGGCGTTGATATATGGATTGAATCCGAAAACGGCGTTATCGGATTGACCGGTTCTCCCAAAGAGGGGGAAGAGGGCGATCCGAACGTAGTCGACGCTTCAGGCGGCGTTTCCATGATGCGCACGGGCGGCTGCTGCTTTGACAGCTTCACCTCCTTTGGACTCATTCGCGGCGGACACGTTGCGGCAACGGTGCTGGGAGCGTACGAGGTCGATCAGGAGGGCAACCTTGCCAACTGGACTGTTCCCGGAAAGACCGTCGCCGGAATGGGTGGAGCGATGGACCTTGTTTCGGGCGCTAAAAATGTCATCATCATGACAGAGCACTGCGATAAAAAAGGAAATCCCAAGATTCTTAAGAAATGCACCTTGCCCTTGACAGCCGTAAAAGAGGTTGACTACGTTGTTTCAGAGCTTTGTGTTCTTCACTGCACAGACGCAGGTCTTGTTCTTGAAGAGCTGGCTCCGGGCGTAACGGTGGAAGAGGTAATATCTAAAACAGGCGCCGACCTGATTATTCCGGAAAAGATAGGATGTATGGTATGACCACAACGCATATCGTGGGGCTGGTGCTCACGGTCCTTTTAATTGCGATACTGAGCATACGCTCAGGAAGAAGCATAAAAAGTGCCGCGGATTTTTCCGGCAGCGGTAAAAGCGCGGGCAGCGCAATCGTAGCCGGTGCCCTGATAGGCACGCTTGTGGGAGGCTCCTCTACAGTGGGCACCGCACAGCTTGCTTATACCTACGGCATGTCGGCTTGGTGGTTTACCCTAGGCGCCGGAATTGCCTGCCTGATACTTGCGCTGGGATTTACGAAGCCGCTGCGCCGCTCGGGCTGCTCCACAATTATCGGATTAGTTGAAAAGGAATACGGAAAGACTTCGGGACTTCTTGCGACAACCCTTTCCGCTATTGGCACATTTATTAATATAATTTCACAGATGCTGTCGGCAACGGCGGTGCTCGCCGTGGTGTTTCCAAAAATGGGAGTCGTAGGCGCGCTTGCCATATCGGCGGCGGTTATGGCGCTCTATGTCATCTTCGGCGGAGTAAAAGCGGCCGGAATGGTGGGAATAGTAAAGCTTATTCTGTTATATGTAGCCATGATAGGCGCGGGTATAATTGTTCTTATCCTGTGCGGAGGCCTGACTCCCCTTGTGGATCAGGTAAAGGCTCTACAGGCCTCACAGGGGGCCAAGGCGGTAGATTACTTCAGCATATTTGCCAGAGGCTTGGGAAAAGATCTGGGTGCGGGCATGTCCCTTATATTCGGAGTGCTTACGACGCAGACCTACGCACAGGCGGTAATGTCGGGCAAGTCTGACCGAGCTGCGGTAAAGGGAGCCTTGGCAAGCGCGATTCTCATTCCGCCCATAGGCATAGGCGGCATACTTGTCGGACTGTATATGAGGACTAACTTTCCGGGGATAGCTGCGAAGCAAGCACTAACTCAGTTCGTGCTTATGCATATGCCGCCGATTCTAGGCGGAGTCGTGTTGGGCACGCTCTTTATCGCTGTTGTCGGAACCGGAGCGGGGCTGGCACTCGGCATAAGCTCCCTGATAACTGACGATATCCTCGGAAAACTGACGCGCAAATTTGATGATCCGCAAAAAAAGCTGACGCTATCGAGAGTCTGCATAGTCCTCGTTCTTGCGATTGCCTGCGTGTTCAGCACAGGTAAGCTCGGTGACACAATTCTGAATTTTGCATTTATGTCCATGGGCCTTCGCGGCACGGTTGTGTTTGCGCCCCTCGTCTGTGCAATATGGCTGCCGGGGCTGATCGACAGACGTTTTGTTATAGCATCTATCATAACAGGACCTGTCTGTGTTCTGGTGTTCGGGATACTGGGCGTGCTGCCCTTTGATCCGCTTTTCCTTGGCATCGCGGCAACCGCTGTGATTTGTTTTGCGGGTTTTATTTACAAAAGAAAGCAGCCTGATGTATTATAGACAATAGACATAAGCTTCCGGAACTTACAACGAATTGACGCAATATCGGACTGTGCCAAAACCGGAAAAAGCTGAGCAGGGGGAATGCGATTTGATAAACGAGACCTCTATACGCTGTTTTCTTACGCTTGCGAAGGCTCTCAACTTTACAGAGACAGCTAAAGCGATGTATATGACACAGCAGTCTGTAAGCAAGTATATAGCTAAGCTGGAGGAGGATTTGGGCTTCCAGCTGTTCATCCGCACGAAGCACTATGTCATGCTTACAAAAGCGGGCAGGAATTACTATGAGTTTTTCAGCCGCATGGAAGAGGAATTCACCGACGTAACAGAGCAGACGAGGCAGTATTACGACAGCGTAAACGGCTCTCTCCTTATTGGACACCTTGAGTGGCTGGAGATTTCCTCCGGTATAAGCAACGCGCTTAAAATCGTAAGGAGCAACAAGCCGAAGCTTCACTTTGTCGTCGAAAAGCACCCTCAGTTTGAGCTGAACGAGCTTTTTTCACAGCGAAAGCTTGACCTTATAATAACCTACAGCGAGTTTGCGCCGAAGGGCTCCGGCATAATGAACATGAAGGCGATGGAGACGCCGCTGGTGCTCCTTGTTTCTCCCGATAACCCAAGGGTCAGGGAAGGCGCTACGGTTGAGGATTTTCGCAGCGAGCCGTTTATAAAGGCCGCGGCGAGCCATGAGCGCCTGTCCGAAAGCAAGCACCGCGCCCGGCGTCAATGCAGGGAGCTGGGCTTCTCGCCGTCGGAAATAATAATCTCCGCCAACCTTGAGTCCGCCTACATGGCAGCAAAGTTTGGACAGGGGGTACTGGTTTCCACTATGCTCAGCCGTATGAGCATGAACAGCGAGCTGATGTGCTACCCCATCGGAAAAATGGAGGAGCTTCAGTGCTTTTGGCATGAGGATCAGGAAAACCCCGCGGTTTCCGATTTCGCGGAAGCTCTTGAGAGAAGCTATCAGTAGAAAGGCAGTGGAAAAATGGGTGAAGTGCCCGTATATTCCTTTACCGCATTTTCAGGAACCGGCAAAACCACATTTCTTGAAAAGCTTATTCCGGAGCTGAAACGGCGGGGACTTCGTGTCGGCGTGCTTAAGCACGACGCCCACGACTTCGACATCGATCATGAGGGCAAGGATACCTATAGAATGACGAGGGCGGGAGCCGACATTACTGCAATTTCATCCGGAACTAAGGCTGCCGTAATGATAAACCATCCTGTTGATCACGGCGCTATACTGGAAATGATGTCCGGTGCCGACATAATTCTCACTGAGGGTTATTCGGATATTGCGACAAAGCGGATACTTGTTCATAGGGAGGCCTCCGGCAACCCGCTCAGGATACAGCCTGATGAATGCTTCGCGGTGGTGTCGGACAGCCCTGTCGATACTGAAACCCCCGTGTTTAGCCTTGAAGAGCCCTCGGCACTTGCAGATTTCATAATTTCGGATATGAAAAATTATAATTAGATTTTAAAAGGCGTTCCCGAAAAGCATACGGGAACGCCTTAAATTTGTTTTACCCGGTTCACCTTGCTTGTGAACCGGGTAAAACTATTATTCTGCAAAAAAGAAAGCGCTGTTTCATTTAAAGTCAAACTTTGAATAACGCTATTCAAGGCGCTTTGTAAATTATTACAGAAATATTAAATTTTTTATTAATAAAGTGAATTAAAGTGATTTTGTCGAAAAAAGCTAAAGCGTTTACTTTAAACGCTGGATTTTTTATTGTAAAAAGACAACCTGAAATTTTAAAGAATAGTTGGTTTTTGCCAAAGACACGGAGCTTTGCCAGATAGTATAATCAGCCATAAACGCTAAATCGGCCGGTCGTTTAAAGCGAATATTATTGTTATTACACAAAAACTGTAAGGTGGTGCTCTAAAAGTATGGACCCTATTTTACTGGCGGTCATCGGAATCGTAGCAATGGTTGTACTTGTAATTCTGGGCATGAATCTGGGAGTCTCAATGTTCATTGTCGGTTTGCTTGGGTATGCGGTAGCTACCGAAAGCTTTAAAACTGCCTTGTACCTGTTCCGAACGGTGCCTTTCACAACCGCGGCAAGCTATACCATGTGCGTTGTTCCTCTTTTCATTATTATGGGAGAGTTCGCTCTCCAATCAGGCATGAGCAAGGGCCTTTATGACAGCTGCGAAAGATGGTTCGGAAAATTTCCCGGAGGGCTCTCTCTCGCGACTATCGTTTCCTGCGGCTTCTTCGGAGCGATTTGCGGTTCAAGCTCTGCCGCTGTCGCGACTATGGGCAAGCTGGCGCTACCGGAAATGCAGCGTTATAAGTATCAAGACGGCTTCAGTGCGGCGACGGCCGCAGCGGGCGGCACGCTAAGCTGGCTGATTCCTCCGAGCACCGGTTTTATTCTATACGGCTTAACCGCCTCGGTTTCGGTAGGACGCCTTTTTGCAGCAGGCATTGTTCCGGGCGTACTCCTTATTGTCGCCTATATGGCAACCTGCGGAATCGTCTGCAAACGCAATCCCAGTATTGCGCCGAGGGGAAATACATATACGCTTAAGGAAAGGCTTGTTTCTCTAAAGGGACTTATACCCATAATTGTTTTATTCGGCGTGGTAATCGGCGGTATGTTCAGCGGCTGGTTTTCCGCAACCGAAGCGGCCGCCTGCGGTGCGTTTTTTGCGATTATTTATACTTTGATTCGCCGCAGACTCAGCTTCAGGATTTTTATAGACAGAATGAATTCAGTACTAAAGTCATCTATTATGATTTTCCAGATAATGATGGGCGCTTATGTTTTCGGGTACTTCCTTACAATAACAAGACTTCCGCAGGATCTTGCGGCCTTCATAGCGGGTCTCGATGTAAATCGCTTTGTAATAATCGGATTTATGTTCCTGCTTTACATTGTAATCGGAATGTTTATGGATACTCTGTCCGCTGTGCTTATCACGATACCCATATTCTATCCGATAGTAATGAAGCTTGGTTTTGATCCCGTTTGGTTTGGTGTCGTTATCGTACTTGTAATGGTTCTCGGAACAATCTCGCCCCCTATCGGAATCAACCTTTTTATTGCGGCAGGACTTGACAAAAATCTGTCTCTTTCCAGCATATACCGAGCCAGCATACCGTATTGCCTGGCGCTCGTAGTAGTGACTCTAATAGCAATATTTATACCGCAATTGTCCACATGGCTTCCAAATCTGATATACGGCGCGGCGTAGCTCTATTTAAGGAAACTCAATTTTCCGCAGAGCAATTATTTTTATTAGTAGAAGGAGAATTCAAGATGAAAAGAATGTTTAAAGCCCTCGCACTCATGCTTTCAATCGCAATGGTTTTAACTCTGTTCTCCGCGTGTAATTCCGGTTCGAAAACGGCGCAGACCTCCTCTCCAAGCGCTAAAACGGACAATAAAGTTTATAGCTTTAAAATCGACTACCCAAACGCTGAGAATTCCGCGGTTTATCCGGTGCTTGTAAACTGGGCAAAGTACATATCTGAAAAGAGCGGCGGACGCTTGCAGGCTACCATATACGCAAACGGCGCGCTCGGCAAGCTGCCCGACTGTGTTAACAACTGCGTAGGCGGCTTGACAGACGGATTCTGGAGCGGAGTAACAATATATCCCGGCGTATTCCCTGGTACGGAGGTTTTCGGTCTTCCCATGCTGGGCGCGAACAACCAGAAGGTTGTTACCGCGGCAATGAACAAAATGCTTAAAGAAACCGATTACCTTACCAAGGAATGGTCTAACCTCAAGGTTATAGCTCTTCATTCGGCCACCGCAAGCCCGATACTTTTTGCGGCGAAAAAGGAAATAAAGTCAGCTGCCGATATGGCTGGGCTTAAGCTTCGCATTTCAAACGCATATACCACCACCTGGATGAAAAACCTTGGCGCAAGCCCCGTCAGCGTTGGCATTAACGACGGCTACGAATATATTGAAAAGAACATAATCAACGGCGGTCTTTTCTTCTTCGATCAGCTGCAGTCTTCGGCGCTTTACGAGCAGATTGATTATCTCCTCACCGCAAACTCAATTTATCCGCTTACCATGTTCGCAATGAACAAGGATGTTTACAATAAGCTTCCCGACGACCTAAAAAAGGTTATTGATGAGAGCGGAGACTGGTTCCTGGAGCAGGTTCCCGGGGTGCATGACACACAGGTTAAGAACATGCTTGTAAAGTGCCAGGAGAACAATGTGAAGGTCGAGTCGCCGAGCGCAGCCTTTGTAGCCGAAATGACCGCCGCAGCGCAGCCTGCATGGCAGCAGTGGGTTGATACCCTCAACGGCAAGGGCTATGACGGAAAGGCTATTTTAAACACTGCCCAGCAATACATTAAGGAGTTTAACGAAGTTTATAAATAA
>CAYQMY010000102.1:0-7952 GCA_964418735.1 uncultured Oscillospiraceae bacterium
GTGTATCCGCTCATTCTTATAATACAATATTCAGGAAATAAATGCAAATATTTTTGTTAGTCTGCTTTTTTCCTTATATTCGCATGCGGATAGCCTCGCTCAATCCTCCGCGCCAAAAGATTCGAGCTTGGATTTTGCCGGGGTCGGCTTGTTGTCGCCGTGCTTAACGAGCGTCATCGTGATTATTGCCAGAAATACAAATAAACAGCCGTAGGGGAAGAGCGTGGTCATTCCCGCCTTATCCATTACTACGCCAGATAGTATCGGGGTCACGGTCTGCGCAGCCATGCTGGCGGTATAGTAGAAACCTGTGTACTTGCCGACGTCGCCGCCCTTTGAAAGCTCAACCACCATCGGATAGCTGTTTACATTGATGGTTGCCCAGCCTATGCCCGAGGTGGCGAAAAGTATGTTCATGACAAGCGGCGAGGTGCCCGCGCGTATAAACGCCGCACACAGGAAAGAAGCGCCGAGAATAACAATGCCTCCGAGTATGGTCTTCTTCCTGCCAATCTTCGAGGCGATCATGCCGACCGGCAGATAGGCAAGAATTGCGGCTCCGGTTGCAATTGTCAGCGTTGTATTGTAGTCGAGATTCAAAACACTGCTGGCGTAGACTGAATACTTGCTTATTACGGCGTTATAGCCGAAAAACCAGAGCACTACGGACGCGAGTATCAGCAGAAGTGATTTTCGCTCCGCCTTCGACAGCCTGCGGCTTTCGGATTTATCGGCTTCGGGTGCGTCCTCTATACCGTACTTCTTGCTTTCAAGCCTCATTTCCTCGACAAGCTTCGGCTCTTTGACCTTCAGGAGAAAGACAAGCAGGGAAATTATCATTATGAAGGATACGCAGACAAAAAACGGGGCGTAGCCCATAAGCGCGTTTTTTGCCTTTCCCGTACCGAAAACCGTGCCGAGAACGAGGATGATTATTCCTCCCCCCGAGCCCATCAGGTTTATAACAGCGTTTGCCTTGCTGCGAAGCGGCTTTATCGTAACGTCGGGCATCAGCGCTACCGCCGGACTTCGGAAGGTCGCCATGCTCAGCAGTATAATAAACAGGATGACAATAAAAATCACAAGCGGGGTCTTGTTCGCCGCCGTAACGGAAGCGGCGTAGGCCTGCCTTGCGGGAACCACATAATTTGTGTAGTCGGGGTTCTTTGCGCCCTCCTCCGTGGTTATGGAAATCTGCTTAAACTCATCCTTTGTAAATCTGTCCTTAATAACAACCGTCTCTCCCTCGGGCGTAGAAACGGTGATCCCGGCGTCATAAAGCGTTTCCTGCGCCGTGGGGTTGTCAATGGCTACCTTGGAGAGATTTTTAAGCTGGGCTCCGTCGGCAAAGGATAGAATAATCAAAAACACCGCAGCCAGAATTGTTCCGACCATAATAAAGGGCGTTCGTCTCCCTCTCAGGCTTTTGTTCCTGTCCGATAATGTGCCGAACAGCGGAAGCAGAAACAGGGCAAGCACGTTGTCCAGCGCCATAATAATGCCCGATCCGCTCTGAGACATACCGAACTTGTCAGTCAGGATTTTGGGTATGATGGTGTCGTAGGCCTGCCAGAACGCACAGATAAGGAAAAATGCGAAACCGACAAAAAGCGTGCGCTTGTAGTTTAGCTTCATGTTGACCTCCAATGCGCATTTGCGCAGTAATTTTTTCAGGAAGCGGGGGGTATTTTATCTCGCTGTTTAAATTTTACACTATAAGTGCGTGCAATACAATATTGATTTGACTGAAGCTTACATGCGATGTAAAATACAAGAGCATCAGGCCCCTATTATCGGAGGTGTTATCTTGCTAAACGAAAATTCTCTTGGGCTTCTTAAATTTGCGGGCGGCGCGATTGTCGTTGCAGCCGCCGCTGCGGTATACCTCACTGCGCCCGGCAAAGCCAAGGAAAATATGCGCGCCCCTTTTTACGGGCGAAATATCGCCCACCGCGGTCTGCACAGCAAAGACAAAAGCGTTCCTGAAAACTCTCTTCCAGCCTTTGAGGAAGCGGCGAGAAGCGGCTACGGCGTGGAGCTCGACGTACATATAACCAAGGACGACAGAATAGTCGTTTTTCACGATGATGACCTCTCCCGCATGTGCAAAGTTGAGGGACGCATTGAGGACATGACTTGGGACGAATTATCTAAGCTCCGCCTCTTAGGCACCGAATATGGCATACCGCTCTTTTCCGAGGTGCTTTTTCTTATAGGTAAGCACTGCCCGATGATAGTCGAATTAAAGCGCGGCAAAAGAAACCGCGAGCTCTGTGAAAAAACCTACGAGCTTTTAAAGAAGTTCGGCGGAACCTACTGCGTGGAGAGCTTCGACCCGAGAATCGTCTGCTGGTTCAGGAAAAATGCTCCCGAGGTTCTGCGAGGACAGCTTTCACGCCACCCCTGCGACATGGGTAAGGACACCGCCAAGCTTAACTCCTTTATCGTCGGAAACCTGCTCACAAATGTTCTGGCCCGTCCGCACTTTATCGCCTACGGGATAGGAAAAAAGCCGCTCAAAGTTAAGCTCTGCGAGCTCCTCGGAGCTATGAAGGTTGCCTGGACCTCACACGACCCCAAAAATGAAGAGAATAACGACGCGGTTATTTTCGAATATTACCGACCTGCCGTGAAGTATAAATAATCTATTAATATATAAAAAACAAATCGGCGGAGTTAATCTCCGCCGATTTTTCAGCCTATCAAAAAACTCCCTCGCAGGGAAATTAAATATTATTTTTCCGGGAATTCACTTCTCGGAAAAATACCTCAGCCCGCGCAAACCGTGCGCGACCGGGGGTATCGCGGCGCAAGACCGCGTATCCAGGGGGTATTGGATACCCCCTGGAAGCTTGTCGAAAACACTTTTTCGACAAGCTCAAAACAAATCGGCGGAGATTAACTCCGCCGATTGTTTTTCCACCAAGTTTTAGGCTTTAAGTTCCTTCATGCACTCGGCACAGATGTTCTTTCCCTTATAGGTGGTGACATTTTTTGCGCTGTCGCAGAAGATACATGCGGGCTCGTACTTCTTAAGCACGATGGAAGACTCCTCAACGTAGATCTCAAGAGCATCCTTTTCAGCGATATCCAGTGTGCGGCGCAACTCGATGGGCAGAACTATTCTTCCTAGTTCGTCCACTTTTCTGACAATTCCTGTCGATTTCATACCATTTCCCTCCAACAAAAACCAATAAATTTGCAAAAAGGACCGAGTCCTTTTTTATTTATTTTTCGACTTTATTGTATCATATTTGAAATATTTGTCAAGATGTGGTTTTTTTATTCTCTCTTTTACTTAAATACACCTTGTTTTTTTGTGAGTTTTAGAGCTATTTAGACATATTTTGCACAGCTCTGGCCAAGCTTATTTACGAGAGCGGATATATGCCGGATATCTGTGCCGCAGCATCCCCCCAGGAGGGATGCGCCGAGAGCCTTAAGCTCCGCCATATTATTCGCAAAGTCCTCAGGCGAAAGCTTGAATTTCAGGTTTCCGTTCTCGTTTAACGGAATTCCGGCGTTCGGTTTTACCAAAATCGGAATCTCAGCGACAGCCTTCATTTCTGTGACAAGCCCCTTAAGAAGGTTAAAGTCACCTATGCAGTTTGCTCCGAAGGCTGAAACCCCCAAATCCTGCATGGCTAAAAGCAGCTCTCCGAACTTTTCTCCGTAGAAGGTTCTGCCGTTTTCTGTGCTTGTAAAGCTTACGAAAATCGGCTTTTTTGACACCGATTTAATAGCCTCAACCGCAGCCCCGGCCTCTGCGCCCGACAGCTGTGTCTCGACGACGAACAAATCAACGCCCGCCTCCTCAATGCTCTTAGCCTGCTCCTCATATATCTCAAGGAGCTCTTCGCGCTCCATATCCCCATAGGGCTCAAGTGCTGCGCCGGTAGGCGCCATGTCACCGGCGATGAGTGCCCTGCCGCCAACGGCCTTATGCGACAGCTCTACAAGGCGCAGATTGAAGTCGCGGACAGAGTTCTCAAGCCCGTGCTTTTTAAGCAGTGACCTGTTTGCTCCGAAGGTGGGGGCATAGATTATATCGGACCCCGCCTCAACGCAGCCGCGCTCAAGCTCAAGCAGTGGCTCGGGGTTATCCAAAATCCACTTTTCCAGGCATTCGCCTGAAGAATACCCGTGCTTTTGCATTTCGGTTCCGCTGGCGCAGTCCAGAACGAGGGGAAGTTTATCAAATATCGGCATATAATCACCTTCCAAAACGGTTTTCAAAGTAGCTTCTACATCTTTTCCGGTGCGGTGACTCCCAGAATATCAAGGCAGTTCGCTATTACCCTTCTGGTCGTATCGGCCAGCTTAAGCCTTGCCGAGAGTATCTCCTGAGACTCTCCTTTTATGCGGTTCGAGTTATAAAAACGGTGGAACCTTGCCGCAAGCTCTATGACGTAGCGGTTTATGCGCGAGGGGTCATAGTCGCGGGACGCGAGCCTGATTTCCTCGGGCAGAAGCGAAATCTGCTTAATGAGATCGCGCTCATATTCGGTCGCTATGCTGGAGATATCTACTTTAGACATATCCGGCACTGCATTGCCCTCAGCCGCAAGAGCAGCAATCAGGCTGCAAATTCTCGCGTGGGCATACTGGACATAGTAAACCGGATTTTCGCTGTCCTGACGCACAGCAAGCCCCATATCGAACTCCAAATGCGTATCGGGGCGGGCGTTAAAGAAGAAGCGGCAGGCGTCCACGGATATTTCGTCCAGAAGATCGTTCAGGGTTATCGCCTTTCCTGTGCGCTTAGAGACCTTTATAGTCTCTCCGTCGCGCGTCAGGCGCACCATCTGCATGATAAGAAAATCGAGCTTTGAGCTGTCTATCCCGAGCGCAGGAGCCGTCATGGAGGCCTTGAAGCGTATCGAGTGACCGTGATGGTCGGCGCCCCAAACGTCGATTACCCTGTCGAAGCCGCGCTTGATAAACTTATCTCTGTGGTAGGCCATATCCACGGCGTAGTAAGTATAAAAGCCGTTTGCGCGGCGCAGAACCTCGTCCTTGTCCGCTCCGAAGTCGGTATTTTTCAGCCAGAGAGCGCCGTCCTTCTCGTAGGTATAGCCGTTATCCGAAAGCAGCTTAACCGTCTCCTCGACATAGCCGCTTTTGTGAAGCTCGCTCTCAAGATACCAGCAATCAAAGCTGATGCGGTATCTTTCAAGATGCTTTTTCATGAGTGCAATATTGTGCGGCAGAGCAAACTGTACAAAAGCCTCTCTGCGCTCCGTCTCATCCGCTTCCGCGTACTTTGCGCCGTACTTTTCAAAAATCAGAGCCGCGAGTTCCTTTATATCCTCGCCATGATAGCCGTCCTCAGGAAACTCTACAGCGTCCTCGCCGAGCACAAGCTGCAGATACCTTGCCTCTATCGAGCGGCCGAAAAGCTCAACCTGATTGCCAGCGTCGTTGACATAAAACTCACGCCAGACCGTGCAGCCGGCCCTGTCAAGTATTTTTGCAAGTGTATCGCCCAGCACTCCGCCGCGCGCGTTGCCTATTGTCATCGGCCCCGTCGGATTCGCGGAAACGAACTCGACCATAACGCGCTCGCCTGTCCTCTTATCGGCGCGTCCGAAATCCGCACCCTCGTCCTGAACAGACTTAAGCACCTCTGCGTACCATTTGTCAGACAGGCGGAAGTTGATAAAGCCTGCACCGGCTACCTCAGCGCCGGTAAAATAGCTGCCCGAAATTGCGAGCTCCTTAAGCAGGGCATCAGCAATTTTTCTAGGCGGCAGCTTCATGCTTTTCGCTGCGGCCATCGCATACGAGCAGGCATAATCCCCCATGGCCTTGTCCTTAGGTATCTCTACGGTGCCGGACATTACGGCTCCTTCGGGCAGTTCGCCCTTTCCAGCAGCCTTAACATATGCGTCTTTAATTAGTGTATCTATCTGAAGCTTTGCTTTTTCAATCAGATTTGCCATTTATATGACCATTCCTTTCGTATTCCTCAAATAACAAAATGACCATGAAAAGAAATGGTCATAATGCGCATCATTTTCGTTGCCGTGTAAACGGCGAGAAAATTGCGCTAAATGGTTACCTTTGCTTCCCGAATATTTATCTCAAAGTTGTTTTTGCCGAGCATTACATTGTCAAGATCGACGGCATATGCAAGCTCGATATTTCCCCCGTGCTCGCTGAGTCCGGAGCTGAACTTATGCGTATTGATTCCCATTGTGGCGGCACCGTAAGGTGTTTCGTAAAGAAAGTAATGCTTCTTTCCCTTTTCGAACACCATCTGAGAATTAAAGCTTCCCTCCCGTGTCAACATAACCTGATTCTTGTCTATATGAAAGGTAGTCTTTGTCCCCTCGAGCCCTGTCAGCTCGCTTTCCATATATGTGAACTGACATGCCGAATCAGAGAACGAATACGTGCCGTCCGTTACGAGCTCGTAAACATCGCTGTCGTCCTCCGTCGTCTGAGTGCCTTTTATTGATATTATTACGTCTTTTTCTATCATGTAAATATCCTTTAATCAGTATATACTGAGATCCGTCTTTTTGACTTCCCCCTGCACGTTCTTTTTGAGAAACAGCGAGGCCGCCTTTGAAAACTCATCAACGCTGTCCGTAACAAAATAACGGTATTTATTATTCCCGCTTTCGGCCAAAAGTCCGCGCTCCTTTAGAAGCTCTGCTACAAAGGAAGCGGTTTCCGCACCGACATTGACAAGCGTAACTCCCACGCCCATATAATCCGCTATCACTTCTTCTATAAGCGGATAATGCGTACAGCCGAGAATAAGTGTATCGACTCCCTGTGCCTTAATAGGCTCAAGATATTCTCTGACTGCGGTTTCTATCATTATATCTCCTCGGTTTATGCGTCCGTTTTCCACAAGCGGAACCAGAAGAGGGCAGGCGGCAGAGAAAATCTCAGCGTCCGGCATTTTTTCTAGTATCAGCCTGTCGTAGGCACCGCTTTTTATCGAAGCAACTGTGCCTATAAGACCGATTTTTTTGTTTCGGCTTGCCTCCACGGCCTTCTTTACCGCGGGCCCCACTACTCCAATTATCGGCAGATTATAATCGTCCTTTATCTCTCCGAGCGCGGTCGTGCTTACCGTGCCGCAGGCGATTACCATCGCTTTTATGTCAAAGCTTTTCAGGAACGCAATGTCCTGTCTGGCGTATTTTATTATAGTTTCCTTGGACCTTCCGCCGTAAGGCACCCTTCCGGTATCGCCAAGATAAATAATGTCCTCGTCCGGAAGCTCCTCCATGAGCTTCTGCATCGCGGTCAAACCCCCGAGACCTGAATCAAAGACACCAATGGGACGATTATCCACGATTCTACCTCCTGACAAATGTGTAC
The DNA here is from genome assembly GCA_964418735.1 of uncultured Oscillospiraceae bacterium. Taxonomy (GTDB): domain Bacteria; phylum Bacillota; class Clostridia; order Oscillospirales; family Oscillospiraceae; genus DUPK01. The sequence goes on from CAYQMY010000102.1 coordinate 7,339, forward strand.
CCTTTATCTTATCTTAATTACTATTATAATACAAGCATATTTTAGTACCAAATACATTTTTTGTTTTCCCGTATCAATTTTTATGTAGAATTTTTTAGCTCTGTGCGCTATAATATATTATATAAGGAGTCAATAATATCTAAATCGTTTTTAAGGGGGCTCGTTATGAATATTGAATTGACCGACAAGGAGTTTCGCCGCCTTCTTGACATGGTTTATATCGGCAACTGGATACTTAATTCAACAAGAGGCCAGGATCGTATTACGGACTATGACGACGTAGAATCCAAGATCTTTGCGCAGTGTGCAAAAAACGGAATGAGCGCTCTTTTCGAGATCAAAAATGCCGAGGTTCTGCCATCGAAAGCCTTTTCCGAAGGTGGAATCCACGAGGCCATTATGGATTACGAGGACACCGTTTTCTACGAAATACTGGCCGAGGAGCTGGCTCGGCGTGACATGAATTTTGAACAAATAAGTCAGGAGAACTTTGACGAGCTAGCCGTTCGTATCGACGAATATATCGAAGAGTTCGAAGAAAACGGCGTGGACAATATTTCTCTTAATTAATTGCTGCAATAAATATACGGGAGCGTCAGCTCCCGTATATTTTT
>CAYQMY010000103.1:0-7892 GCA_964418735.1 uncultured Oscillospiraceae bacterium
TAGGTCAACACCGCACCCGGTTTTTATGATATAGCTTTCGGGTTCGGGTAAAGGCTCATCCTCAACCAGCTTGCGTAGGAGGGTGTTAATTGTTACCTCCAGTTTGTTAGGGTTTGTCACTCCAAAGATAATGCTGGAATGCCCCTGACCGTCAAAATCAATCAGGGCCGTGCGGTGTCCTCTCTTTGACAGGAGGTAGGCCAGCGTGGTGGCCGTGGCTGTTTTGCCTACACCGCCCTTTTCATTGATAATTGCTATGATTTTTGCCATCGGCATCTTGTCCTTTCTTAAAAAGTAGTTTTGGGTAAATGGGTAATGGGTAAATAGGGCATAAAAAAATAGGACTTAATCGGTAAAACCCCTCAATTCGAGGTTTTCTGATTAAGTCCTATTTTATCTCAACCATCCGCATAGATATTCGCCAGATTCCAGCCGGGATGATGACTGACCACATCCATGTAATGATTTTTTTGCAGCTCATATGAAGATGTCTGGCGAGGATCATCTGTGGAAACACGTGCATAAACTGCGACGCGTTTTTCTCTTTTGTCTTCATAGAAGTTTTCTTGCGGCAAAGCAGGGATGATATCGAGTTCATTCGGGTCGATCCCTTTATATCGAACACGAATACGTTCTTTTTCGTTTTCAGAATCCTTCATTGGGGCATTGCTTTCCTTCATGATGGTTCTCTCCCGTGTATATGGTTATTTCAAAATTATATGAGGCAGGCCCCAATATGAAAATAAACTGTAGGTCAACTTGTTAACCTACAGTTTATTTTCATACAAATATTTCTCGGTTATCATGGAAGTGAATATCCATGGGTCAGCTGCTATCACCAATTATGTAGAATAAAGGAAATGTTCTATGTATTGGAGGATGGTATTATGGCGCTTAACAGCAAATTCATTGGCCGGATGATTAAAGAATCTCGAATTCAGAAACATATGTCACAAGCTGTTCTGGCTGAACTGATTGACATGTCCGTGGCTTATATTAGCTATATTGAAACAGCCAAAAAGCAGGCCAGTCTCGAAGCACTGGTACGGATTGCGGATGTACTCGGCGTAACAGTGGACAATCTTTTAAATGGCAATCAGGCAAATGATCCGGCCGAATATCATACTGAAATGGCACTACTCTTCGAGGGCTGCTCTAGCTATGAAAAGCGCATCGTGTATGAAATTGCTCTGGCGGCTAAAAAGAGTCTTGTTGAGAACAGGGTATAATATACTTCTTTGATACTGTAGTCTCCGAGATGATTCAAACACTGTGCAATTGCAAGCACTCCTTGTTTCGTGTTATAATATATTATAACGATTTTACGCCTAAAAAACCAAAATAAGGGAAGTGAGTTTTATTTGAGTGTTCTTTTTAAAAAAATGAAGGAAGCCATGTTTTCAGTCATTCCTATTGTACTGCTTGTACTGATCTTGAATTTTACCGTCTCTCCGCTGGAGATCAGCCAGCTTATCAGGTTTTTAATCGGTGCTCTGCTGATTATTCTGGGACTATCGGTTTTCCTGCTGGGTGTTGAACTGGGCATTGATAAAATCGGCCAGCATATGGGGTCAACCATTGCAAAATCCAATAAAATATGGATCGTCGTTGTTGCTGGTATTCTACTGGGTTTCATTATTTCTATAGCGGAGCCAGATTTACAGATTCTTGCGGGTCAGGTAGATACCGTAACATCGGGGCTCATATCGAAACTTAGCATCGTGCTAATCGTTTCGTTAGGAATAGCAGTTCTTTTGTCCTTAGGGCTTGTAAGGATTGTGTATAATTTACCACTGAATAAAATGCTGACAGTACTATATGGCATTATTCTTGTACTTGCCTTTTTTACGTCCTCAGAATTCATGTCGATTTCTTTTGATGCCTCTGGTGCCACAACCGGGGCCCTTACCGTACCGTTTATCCTAGCGCTGGCATTAGGTGTATCATCGCTTAAAAAGGATAGTAAGGCATCTGAAAAAGATAGCTTTGGGCTTGTTGCAGTTACTTCCACGGGTGCAATTATAGCAGTAATGATCATGAGTATTATCAGCAAGACGGATAAAATTTCAGGTAGTATTGACACCGCCGTTACTGATTCAAATAGTATATTAAAGCCCTTCATCCACGAGTTACCGGTCATAGCTTTTGAGATATTTTTAGCACTTCTACCGATCCTTGTATTATTTTTAGTATTTCAAAAGACATCTTTCAAACTGCTAAAATATCACAAAGCAAGGATACTAATGGGGCTGGTATATTCATTTATCGGCCTTGTCCTGCTGTTGACCGGAGTAAACGCAGGGTTTATGGAGATCGGTACCATCGTCGGATTTAAAATAGCCGCTCTTGACAACAAGGCATTGCTGATCGGGGTCGGACTTGTATTAGGTTTGGTTACCATATTAGCTGAGCCTGCTGTTTATGTATTGACAAACCAGATTGAGAATGTTACCAGCGGCTATGTTAAGAGAAAAACGGTGCTGGCTGCTCTATCTATTGGTGTAGGTGTTTCCGTAGCACTGTCGATGGTCAGGATACTGATACCGGAACTTAAGTTATGGCATTATTTACTGCCAGGATATATCATTGCTATAGCGCTGTCTTATATTGTACCAAAGCTTTTTGTTGGTATAGCCTTTGACTCTGGCGGTGTAGCATCCGGTCCTATGACCGCTACCTTTATTCTTGCTTTTGCTCAGGGCGCGGCTGAATCCATTGAAGGGGCAAATGTGCTACTGGACGGCTTTGGCATTATTTCGATGGTTGCCCTGACCCCGCTGATTACGTTACAGATACTTGGCCTTATTTATAAGGTTAAGACAAGAAAAGGAGGAATCGAAATTGGGAACGACTCCTGAAAAGAAAAATATTGTTATGCTCTATGCCATTGTTAACAGAGACTCCGGTAGCAAAGTACTTCATATTGCCAAAAATTGCGGACTCACTGGAGGCACAGTTTTTTTGGGGAGAGGTACAATTAAAAATCCGCTTTTGGAGGCTTTAGCGTTAAATGACACCAGTAAAGAAGTCGTTCTTTTAATAACCGAAGAATCTATCGGTGCTGAATTTCTAGACAAATTAAGCACCGAGCTTAAGTTGCATAAGCGCAATCACGGGATCGCATTTATGATGGATGTGGATTACGTATGCGGCTCCAAATGTCTCAGCTGCAACAGTGTTAATAATTTCGGAGGTGAGGAGATCACTATGTATCATTCTGTTTATATTATTGTTGATAAGGGCAAGGGAGAGACGGCTGTTGACGCCGCCACCGCAGCTGGTGCCAAAGGTGCAACGATCATCAATGCCAGAGGATCTGGCATCCATGAAACAAGTAAACTCTTCCATATGGACATAGAACCGGAAAAAGAGATTGTACTGATCCTATTAAAAAATGAGATAACAGAGCAGGTAGTTGCTGCTATCAGGGATAAGCTGGATATAGAGAAACCCGGAAATGGTATTATGTTTATTCAGAATGTGAAACAGGTTTATGGTTTGTATGAATGAATAAATAACAGTAGTGCGACAATTGTAGGGGAATATAAACGCTGCACCCCCTTCGGCGATTTTGCACCCCCTGAAAGGGGTAAAATTGAATTGTATCAATCTCGTACTCTTTAGGCAAGAATCCCCACATCGCAAGATGTGGGGATTCTATTAGTTCGCCATACTATAAGTTGCGGAGGGCGTCCGGAATTTTGTGTAATTAGAGTTTAAGAATCTTCCTTGATGGCAAGAATAGGAATAAAACTATTTGAGTCAGAAAGGAAGATTATTATGTCCATAGCAACAAAGGAAGTCATACGAGACCTTATCAAGCAGCAGAATTTTAGCAGTACCACAGAAATCATGGCGGAAATCAAAGAGATGTTCCGAGACGTGCTTCAAGAGGTAATGGAAGCGGAGCTGGAAACCGAGCTTGGCTATGAAAAACACGAAAGGGTGTCGGAAAACGGCGAGGAAACGGTGTCGAAAAATTACCGTAACGGATACTCAAAAAAGACGGTGCGAACACAGCTTGGAGAGGTGGAAGTGAACGTTCCGCGCGACCGAAACGGCGAGTACACACCACAGATAATCGGGAAGTACAACCGTAATGCCGACGGCATGGAGGAAAAAATATTGTCTCTCTACGCGGCAGGAATGAGTCAAAGGGATATTGCCGAGCAAATCAAAAAGCTCTATGACGTGGAAATATCGGCCGAGCTTGTAAGCAAAATCAGCGATAAAATCATACCCCAACTCAACGAATGGCAGAATAGACCGCTAGAATCGGTGTATCCCTTCGTCTTCATGGATGCCATCCATTACAAGATAAGAGAGAATCACCAGATTGTAACAAAGGCTGCCTACGTTGTACTCGGCGTTACCCTCGAAGGGTACAAGGAGATACTCGGCATATGGGTTGGAGGGAACGAAAGCTCGAAATTCTGGCTTTCGGTGCTCAACGAGCTGAAAAGCAGAGGAATCAAGGATGTTTACCTGTTTTGCGTGGATGGACTGAGCGGCTTTCGCGAGGCAATAGCTGCCGTATACCCTCAGGCGGGGATTCAACGCTGCATTATTCATCAGATACGCTCGTGCATGAAGTACGTCAATTACAAGCATATGAAACAATTTGCTGCCGACCTAAAGCTTGTCTACACGTCCGTTACGGAGGAATCGGCGCTAAACGCCCTTATGAGCTTCAAGGATAAATGGGGTGCGAAATATCCCGCGGCAGTGAAGAGTTGGGAGGATAACTGGGATATCTTGTCCACGTTTTTCGCATATCCGCCGGCTATTCGGAAAATCATATATACGACTAATATCATCGAGGGGCTGCATCGGCAGTTCCGCAAGGTAACAAAGACGAAGGCCGTGTTTCCGACCGACGACAGCCTGCGCAAAATGTTGTATCTCGCGTCGAATAATATCGTAAAAAAGTGGACTCAACGTTACCGCGAATGGGACATGGTTTTAAACCACCTAGCCTTACTATTTGAAGGCCGCCAGGCGGTCTGATGCTCGTTAAAATATGATTTCCCAGACGGCCTCAGGCATTCACGGCCATGCCGCGCATACCTTCAGCCGTCTGGGAAGAACGGTCACCAACGAGCATTGGACAGCCCTGCTTTTCAAGCAAAGCCCCTGATATTTCTTGCCACGAGGAATGAAATTACACAAAATTTTACTCTGACCCAAGTTACGATTTGTTGATTATAATCCGAGCATGTGGGAAATATCTCCAAACATTGCTGATTACGTCTATCCACAATGGGATTTGGGTTTTTAACACGTACTCAAATAGTTTTTATTTACATCCGGTAAATAGATTTGTTTTATCAGTTGAAGAAGTAATGAGTCAGCTACAAGAGCAACTTAACTCTTAACTTCCTTATTCTTTTTAACTTTACTTAATACTTTCAACCCGTAATGAGTAACCCATTAATTCTCCAACATCAGTAATAGCTCCAACTACGGTAACCTTCTGACCTATTGTCAATTTTGATACAGCCGCTTTCTGTTCTTCTGTAATGTAACACTGTACACCGATAATGGCAAAATCATTATTCATAGGGGTAATACCAAAATACTTACCGCTACTATCTATGTTTGATAATTTACCAGTTACCTCAACATATTTCCCTTTATAATTATTGCTGGCGTTTAATGCGTTGCTTTTTAAGTCTTCCATAAGCTTATCTGTAGTTACAACCATTGGAGAGGCTTTTGGTTGCCCTGTAGCAGCATTTTGTTGTGACGGGTTATTATTGCTGCCTGAACCACCTTCACCCCCAGCCGCATAACCAATTATACCTACAACAACTAATACTAATACCGCTGTAATAATTTTATGTTTAGCAAACTAATTCCTTTGATCTTTTCCACAGTTTGGGCATTTTTTAGCACTTGAACTTATTTCTTTGCCGCATTCTTTACAAGTTTTTATAGCCATTTTATTTCCTCCTTTCGCATATTTTATTAATATTTATACCCCAAATTCCTGCATTTATTAAAGAACATATACGATTGCTTGCATTACCACAAAAAACCCTGTAGTTTCAACGACTACAGGTTTTTCTTCATTTATCTAGGTAAATCAATGCTTTGATCGATTTTGGTAATGAAACAGGATAATAGGATTGAAATTATAGATGAAATTCGTTATTTAAGAATATGAAAAAGGGATTAAGCTTAAGAGATAGGTTTATTGAATTATATCGGATTTATTTAGAATGCAATATTTAGTACATCTGAAAATCTCCCGCCCCGCCTAAAAACAGTAAATAGCATTAAAACAGCAGTCAAGGGTATACCCTTGACTGCTGTTTTACAAATACTGCTTTATGCAATAACCGATTCGACAAACCTCCGGATGATTGTTGCGACCTCGGCTCTTGTCGCAGTGCCCTGAGGGACAAAGCTTCCGCCTTCGCGCCCCGTGATGATGCCTGTGGTCTGGCAGTAGAGCGTCGCGCTTGTCGCATAGCTTGAAATATCCTTGGCATCGGGATAGCTCAGTACCGTGTTAATATCTGACGGCAGTACGTCCAAAAAGTCCGCGAAGCGGTACAAAATCGCCGCCATCTGCTCTCGGGTTATTTGATCGTCAGGCCCGAAGCTTCCGTTTCCATATCCGCTGAGGATATTATATTTTGACGCCCAGTCAACGTATTTTCCGTAATATTCATCATAACAGCAGTCGGTGAAAGCGCGAGCGCTCGCGGCCTCAATTTCTCCGAAGCTGCGTTCGTAAAGCCGCCCGATCACCGTCGCGAACATGGCCCGCGTCATCCCCGAATCCGGGGAAAAAGCATCCTTTTCCGTACCAAGGAATAATTCGCGCTCTGTCACAAAGCCGATGTATTCCTTCGCCCAATGTGAGCCGATGTCCGTAAAGCTTTTTGAGTTTCCCATGAACTGCACCGCCGCTCCGGTGGGAGCTATGTATTTCCCATTAGCTGCAAAGCCGATAAATATCTTTGCTCCACCAGAGCTCAAATAGTACGGCAGGCCTGCCGTTTTATCATAGGTGCTTGTGCTTTTCACTACCAAAGCATAAGGCGAAAACTCCGTTGCCTCAAAGACGAGATACCAGACGCCGTTAATCTGCCTGAGCTGAGACGCAAGCGTCGTAACGCTCCCGTTGTCGGCTTTGTGCGTAACTGAAAGCCGCTCTTTTATTTCCAGAAGATTATTGGGAACCGGCAGTTTGATTGTCACGGCATAACCGTCCCGCGGCTGTGTTTTCGTATCCGTTCCCTTGATATAGAGGGAAATGTCAAAGGGGTAGACCTTATTTCCGGCTCCGAGCCCGAAGCTGGAAGCGTTTTCTTCCGTGTCTGTGACCTTGACCTCAACGGAGCTGGAGAACGCATTTGTCACATTCGCCTCGGCGCTGACTGTTCCCTGAGTACCGCTGAACAGCCCGCTGCTCGTCTCTGTCACAGTGATGGTGCGGGAGGGTTGAGGAGCGTCGGAGCCGCCGGAGGAGGGGTGCGGCGCAAATGAGGCGGCTGCGGTCACGGGATACGCTGGCATAGTGAAGGAATTTCCGCTTACGCTGACCGTCGTGGCTGTGTCGCCCGTCCTATACACGTTCCACGAGGAAAACGCATAGCCGCTGCTTGGAACGGCTGCTAGGGTAACGGAGTCTCCTGCCGACGCGTTTTCCACTTCCGCGCCACCGACCGAAACCGTAAAGCTTCCGTTTTCGGCAGCTGCCTTGGTGACGGCATAAGCGTTGGCAATTTCAAGGTATTTGTCGTCTTCCGAATAAGCATATGTACCGTATGTGTAGCTCCCCGCGGGGGCGCTTGCCTCGGTGTTCGATTTGTATTTATAGGATGAGGGGAGTGTAACCGAGCTTCCTACGGCATAGGAAAGTGCATTTGTATTGCCGACTG
>CAYQMY010000104.1:0-7869 GCA_964418735.1 uncultured Oscillospiraceae bacterium
TGACGTGGTTACCTTCGAGGAACTGGGCGTTGACAGGCTCTTTGTGGATGAGTCCCATGGATTTAAAAATTTGTTCCTCTACACAAAAATGCGGAATGTCGGAGGCATCGCCCAGACTGAAGCGCAGAAAAGTTCAGACCTGTTTATGAAGTGCCGCTACCTCGATGAAATCACCGGAGGGCGTGGCACTATTTTTGCCACAGGTACACCAATCAGTAATTCAATGGTTGAGCTATATACCATCCAGCGCTATCTCCAAATGAGCGCTCTGACGGAACAGGAGCTGCAGCACTTCGATGCCTGGGCGAGCAACTACGGCGAAACGGTAACGGCAATTGAACTTTCCCCGGAAGGCACGGGTTATCGGGCAAAGACGAGATTTGCCAAGTTTTATAACCTCCCAGAGCTAATGGCGATGTTCAAAAATGTTGCTGATATCCAGACGGCGGACATGCTTGATCTCCCTGTGCCGGAGGCAGTTTACTGTGACAGAGGTTACTTTGGAAGGAAAACATGAATTGATTGAAAAAGACCGTACAAAGACCAAGTCGAGCTATCGCACGCTCCCGCTGGTTGCCCCTTTTGAAAAGTTGCTGCTCAAAATGAAGGCCAATCAGGAAGTGAACAGGAAGGTCTGCGGTAAGGCGTACTGCAACGATTATCTGGAGTATGTATATTTGAATGAACTTGGCGAAAGAATCAGGCCCAATTACATAACACAGCATTTTGGAATCGTCTTGAAAAACAATAATCTGAAAAAAATACGTTTCCATGACCTAAGGCACAGCTGCGCGAGCTTATTGTACGCAAACGGTGTTTGCCTGAAGGAAATTCAGGAATGGCTGGGACACAGCGACATTTCCACAACATCGAATATTTATACGCACCTAGATTTTAATTCAAAGGTAGCCTCGGCCAATGCTATTCTCGATGTATATCCCTCCGACATCCCTCCAAATATGGAGTCAAAAAGTAGTAGAAAAAAATCAGCAGCGATTGCCAATGAAAAAAGTAAAAACCCCAAAACCCGCATGAACAGCGGATTTCAGGGTCTTTGAATTATGGTGCCGGTGACCGGGGTCGAACCGGTACGGTATCGCTACCACGGGATTTTGAGTCCCGCACGTCTGCCAATTCCATCACACCGGCAATTCTATATTTCAACTCCCCCTTAGAAATCAAACTCCGGAAAACGGAGGGATATGGTGGAGGGATGTTAAAAGCAAATTGCACTATTAAGTTTAAGAAACCGAGTAAAATAAAGGGGTACGAGAGATGAGGCGCCGAATGACGCAGTAGATTTTGAGTCCCGCACGTCTGCCAATTCCATCACACCGGCGTGGATAACGCAAACTGAATTATACAATAAGCATCCGAGGATTTCAAGTGTTATTTTGCGGCATGTAGCGCTAGAGGCAACACCGCCGAGATCACGGCTAAAGCCTTAAGCTGGCGCTTACTTGCTGCTTTTCCGCCAAATCGTCCAAAAATGCTCGTAAATACAAAAAGTATTAGCTGCGCTTTTTAGCCAATTTGACAAAAAATCCGACTGCGCAATCCCGCACTTAGAACTCGGCGGTGATGCCTTAACTTGCTGAGCCCCACTACGCATAAAATACTACACATCCTCAATTTAATGTGTTATAATTAATAGAAATGTATTAATTATTGGACAATCGGTTAATAAGCAATTACCGGCATTCGGGATTGGAGAAATAAATGAAAGAGAAATCCTGCGCCTACCGCACAAGCATTGGCGGACAGGCGCTTATCGAAGGCATATTGATGCGCGGCCCCAAAAAGCAGGCTATAGTCGTAAGAACAAAGGACGGGCTAGTCACAAAGGAAGAGGAACTGAAGCTCACAAAGGATCGCTATCCCATTCTTGGGCTGCCGCTTATTCGCGGCTCGGTTAACTTCCTGGACAGTATGATAAAAGGTGTAAACGCCCTGATGTATTCCGCCGAGCAGTCGGAGGATGGTGATTATGAGCCGGACAAGTTCGACCAATGGATAGAAAAGAAGTTTGGCACGGAGAAGGCAAAAAAGTTTATTATTGCGCTTTCCGTGGTGCTTGGTATCGCGTTTTCTGTAGGGCTTTTTATACTTCTGCCTACGCTGGTCGCAGGCCTTGTAACTCACTATATCAGCTCGAATTTCGTAAAAAACCTTATTGAGGGCGTTATCCGAATCGCGATATTCCTTGCTTACCTTTGGGGAGTAACCAAAATCAAGGATATACGGCGTGTATTCGAGTACCACGGCGCTGAGCATAAGTCCATTTTCTGCTATGAAAACGGATTGCCCCTCACAATAGAAAACGCGCGCATACAGCCGAGGGAGCATCCAAGGTGCGGAACAAGCTTTCTTTTTATTGTCATTATCGTCAGCACACTGGTTTTCTCTGTTGTCAGCTGGTCGAACCCGCTTGTGAGAATGGGACTTCGAATTCTGCTGCTGCCCGTCGTGGTCGGCATAAGCTATGAGATAAGCCGCTGGACAGGAAGACACGACAATGTTCTCTCAAGGATACTCGCGGCGCCGGGAAAGGCGCTGCAGAAGCTCACCGTCTTTGAACCGGACGATTCAATGCTCGAGGTCGCGATTACCGCACTTAAAGCGGTTATACCCGAGGAAAAAGGCGAAGACGCTTGGTAAAATTGGGCGCTTAGCCACGGCTAATCCATGCAAATCTGCTTGCTGCTTTTGCTTGTTCCAGCCGCAGCTAAGCACCAGATAATAACATTGGATAAAACAGGGGGGTATCCGGTGCCGAAAACCTACAATGACATATATATGGACGCGAGGAAAAGGCTCAAGGCGGCGGGTATCGCCGAATACAGCCTTGAAGCGAGGATAATCCTCTCAACTGCCGCAGGAAAGTCAAAAGAGGAATTCCTGCGCGACGCGAGACTTTACGTCGCCTCGGAATACGAGGAAAAGGTCGCGGGACTTATTGAGCGGCGATTAGCCGGAGAGCCGGTGGCCTATATTACGGGCGACTGGGAGTTTTACGGGCTTCCGCTCACTATAACAAGGGACGTTCTCATACCGCGCTCAGACTCTGAAATTCTTGTTGATACCGCGCTGGAGCTCATGAAGGGCAGGGAGGAAGTGAGAATACTCGACCTTTGCACCGGCAGCGGCTGTATCGGTATCGCGCTTGCCCATAAGCTGCCGGGAGCTAAAGCCGTGCTCTCCGATATATCCGAGGATGCTCTGAGAGTTTGCCGCGCGAACGTAATTAAAAACCATCTGGCGCAGCGCGTAACCTGTATAAAAACGGATGTCAAAGAAGCTCCGCCAATGCTGCTCGGAACCTTTGACATTATAGTCTGCAACCCGCCCTATATTCCCACAAGGGATATATCGGGGCTCGACAATTCGGTTAAGGACTTTGAGCCTTTAGGAGCTCTCGACGGCGGAGAGGACGGGCTCGACTTCTACCGCAGTCTTGCCTCCACCTGGCGGAAGGTGCTTAAGCCAGGCGGCTTTCTCGCGGTCGAATGCGGAATCGGACAGGCACAGGACGTTAAAAGCATTATTTCAAACGGAGAATTCGTTTATTACAAAACCGTCAAGGACACGCAGGGCATAGACCGCGTAGTCGTAGGCAAAGTAGTTTAAAAAAGGCAACATCGCTGAGTTCAAAGCACGTTCTTGCTTGCTTCTTTTCCGCCAAATCGTCCAAAAATGCTCGGGAATACACAAAGTATTCCTCTGCGCTTTTTAGCCGATTTGACAAAAAATCTGACTGCGCAATCCCGCACTTAGAATTGTGTGGTGTTGCCTTAATTATTATATTTTAACTATATTATTAGATAGAGGTGTAAGGATATGGCTGATAAGAAAAAAGCCCCCGTGGAATCCGCGGCCCCAGCTTCCGACAAAAAGAAAGCGCTTGAGACCGCTCTCGCCCAGATAGAAAAAAACTATGGAAAGGGCGCGGTCATGCGACTCGGAGACAATTCTGCAATAAACGTCGAGGCGATACCCACGGGCTCGCTTTCCCTTGACCTCGCGCTCGGAATAGGCGGAGTGCCCAAGGGCCGAATAATCGAAATATACGGGCCCGAGTCCTCCGGTAAGACTACGCTCGCGCTACATGTACTCGCCTCGGCTCAGAAGCTCGGCGGCGAGGTTGCGTTTGTCGACGCTGAGCATGCGCTCGACCCCTCCTACGCCAAGGCTCTTGGAGTAGATATCGATAACCTGCTGGTGTCGCAGCCCGATACCGGAGAGCAGGCGCTCGAGATAACCGAGGCGCTTGTCCGCTCGGGCGCTATCGACGCCGTTATAGTTGACTCGGTTGCGGCTCTCGTTCCGAGAACAGAAATCGAGGGCGAGATGGGAGACTCCTTTGTCGGCCTTCAGGCGAGACTGATGTCGCAGGCGCTGCGTAAGCTCGCAGGCTCAATTTCAAAGACAAACTGCATTGTAATATTTATTAACCAGCTCCGTGAAAAAATCGGAGTTATGTACGGAAACCCCGAAACGACCACGGGCGGCAGAGCGCTCAAGTTCTATGCCAGCGTGCGTATAGAGGTGCGCCGCATTGAATCGCTCAAAAATGGCTCCGAGATAATCGGTAACCGAACCAAGGCAAAGATTACAAAGAACAAGGTCGCGCCCCCGTTTAAGGAGGCCGAGTTCGATATAATGTACGGCGAGGGCATCTCCAAGGTTGGAGAGCTTGTGGATATCGGAGCAAAGCTCGATATCGTAGAAAAGAGCGGCTCATGGTTCACGATTTGCGGAAACCGCGTGCAGGGCAGGGACGGCGCTAAGGAGTTTTTGAAGGCAAATCCCGAGGCCGCCGCGACGCTAGAAGCGGAGATAAGGCAGAACGCATACAAGCTTATGAGCTCGCAGTCCAAGGCCGCCGCAAAAGCCGCAGGACGCGCCGTGGACATAGCTGCCGACGATTTTGAAGAATGAGCCCGCGCATATCAAGGGTAGAGAAGGCAAAACGCAGGGATAGATACATCCTTCATTTTGATACGTCTCCGTCGCTTGAAGTGCCGGAAACTGTCGTCGCAAGGTTCGGTCTGCTTACGGGCAAGGAGCTTGACGAAACCGAGCTTGAAAGCGTTAAGGCGGAGCTCGGAAAGCAGTCTGCGAGGGCCAAGGCCGCCGCGATGATCGGTGCGCGTCCGCTCACCGAAAAGGAGCTTAAAAAGCGGCTTTCGGAGAAGGGGATTTCGGACGAGGACGCTGAGGAAGCATCCCACTGGCTTCGGGATATGGGCGCTCTGGACGACGCGGAATATGCAGCCTCGCTTGTGCGGCGCTGCGCCGCAAAGGGCTACGGCGGAGCCAGAATAAAGGATGAACTTTACAGGCGCGGCGTGCCGCGAGAGCTTTGGGACGAGGCGCTTTCCGGCTACAGCCCAAACGAAGAGAGCATTGACCGTTTGCTCAGAGCAAAGCTTAAAAACGGTGCCGACAGGAAAGAAATGAAAAAGGCCTCGGACGCCCTGTTTCGCCGCGGCTTTTCATGGGACGAGATACGCGAGGCTATCTCAAGATACAATTCAAATTCTGAAACGCTCGAGTTCGACGATTATGATTCGATTTAGAAACGGCGGGCTTTCATATAATACTCGGAGTAAAAAGTTTGAAACAAGTTCAAACTTCCAGGGGGAATCCAATTCCCCCTAGATACGCGGCAAGTGCCGCGATACCCCCGGTCGCGCACGATTTGCGCGGGCTGAGGTATTTTTCCGAGAAGTGAATTCCCGGAAAAATGATTTGATTTTCCCTGCGAGGGAGTTTTTTGGCTCTGAAGTGAAACAAGTTCAAACTTAACTTAATGCAACACCGCACAGTTTTGTGCCTTTAGAATGCGAAAGGAATGGTCATTTTAATGTCCACTAAAGTGGGAATGGTCTCGCTGGGCTGCGCTAAGAACATGGTCAACAGCGAACAGATGCTTTGGAAGCTTCAGGAGGCGGGATTTGACATAACCGGCTCTGTAGAGGACGCCGAAGCGGTAATTATAAATACCTGCGGCTTCATAGAGAGCGCAAAAACCGAGGCGATAGAGAACATACTTGAGTATGCGGAGCTTAAAAAGGCGGGCAGGCTCAAGAGGATAATTGTGACGGGCTGTCTTCCCGAGCGTTATAAGAACGAGATGATGGAGGAAATGCCGGAGGTTGACGGACTTCTTGGCTGCGGCAGCTTCGACGAGATAGCGGAAGTTCTTTCCGAGGTTATGAACGGAGAAAAGACCAGCCGCTTCGGCGATATCGACGCCCCCGTTTCTGAAACCGAAAGAATAGTGACAAGCGGACCGGGCTGGGCCTACCTCCGTATAGCGGAGGGCTGCGACAACCGCTGCGCCTATTGCGTCATCCCGGGACTTCGCGGCAAGTACCGCAGCAGGCCTATGGAAAGCGTATTAAAAGAGGCCGAAGCGCTTGCTGAAATGGGCGCTAAGGAGCTTATACTCATTGCTCAGGACATCACGAGGTACGGAACGGACATATACGGCGAGCGGAAGCTATCTGAGCTTGTAGAGAAGCTATGCCGTATCGACAAAGTACGTTGGATACGCCTGCACTATATGTACCCCGACGAGATGGATGACCGGCTTATCGAAGTAATTGCCTCGGAGGAAAAGGTGCTCAAGTACCTTGATATCCCCATACAGCACATAAACAACGGCATACTCAAAAGGATGAACCGCCGCGGAAGCGGCACCGAGATTCGCCTGCTGTTTAAAAAGCTTCGCGAGAGGATACCGAGGCTGGTGCTTAGAACAAGCATTATCGCCGGACTTCCCGGCGAGGGCGACGAGGAATTCGAGGAGCTTTCAGAGTTTCTTCGCGACGCGAAGATTGAACGTGCTGGAGTGTTTGCCTATTCGCCTGAAGAGGGGACTCCCGCAGCGGAGATGGACGACCGCCCTGACAGGGAAACAGCCGAGCATAGAGCCGAGCTGCTTGTGGACATTCAGTCGCGGATAATTGACGAATTCAACGAAAAGCGTATAGGCACAGTCACAGAGGTGCTTGTCGAGGGCTATGACGAGTTCGCAGAATGTATGTTTGGCAGAAGCTATGCCGACTCGCCTGATGTGGACGGCAAGGTGTTCTTCGAAGGCGATGCCGAGCCGGGAGAGTTCGTAAGGGTTCTTATAACCGGCACGGTGGACGGCGATCTTATAGGCGAGGTGGAAGAATGACGACGGCAAACAAGATTACGCTTTTGCGTATTGTTATGATACCGCTCTTTTTGCTGGCTGTGCTCACTCAGGAACAATACGCGCAGATAATAGCTCTCGCGATATTTATTCTGGCAAGCATTACCGACAGCATCGACGGCTATGTCGCAAGGAAGTATAACCAGAGCACGAATTTCGGCAAATTTTTAGACCCGCTTGCCGACAAGCTGCTTGTAACTGCGGCGATACTCGTTTTCGTCGAGAGGGGACAGATGCCAAGCTGGGCGGCCATGATAGTAATCGCGAGGGAATTCGCCGTGACAGGACTTCGCCTTGTGGCGGCGGCCGAGGGACAGGTGATTGCGGCGGCGTGGTCGGGAAAAATCAAGACCGCAGTTTCGATAATCGCAATCTGCATTATGCTCATGCCGATAGGCCCGAGAGACACAATGATGGTTATAGATACCATATGCTATGTTATTATGATTCTGGTCACTGTCTGGTCAGGCGTGGAGTACTTCGTAAAAAACAGCAAGGTTCTGGATGTGAAAAAATAAACTTCCATGTTTATGCTAAAACCCGACTCACTTCGAGTCGGGTTTTAAAAGTCTAAGGGTATATTACAAAGTTCGGGGCAGATACTATCAATTAAAGGCAACACCGCACAATTCACGGCGCAAGCCTTAAGCACGCGCTTGCTT
>CAYQMY010000105.1:0-7841 GCA_964418735.1 uncultured Oscillospiraceae bacterium
CATAAGGACGATCTGATTAAGCATAAGCTACCTCCTAGTCCTCTATAACAGTGACAAGCGTACGCATGACGCCGTCGGTAATACCGAGCACGCGCTTGAGCTCAGTGGGGAAAGCCGGAGCGGAAGAGAACTTGACAAGGACGTAATAGCCGTCTGCCATGTCGTTGATAAGGTAAGCGAGTCTACGCTTTCCAATCTCCTCCATTTCGGTTAGTGTACCGTTTGCTTCGATGAGCGATTTAAACTTTTCTACGATAGCCTTGATATCCTCTTCGCTTTTTGTTGCGTCAATGATATACATGAGCTCGTAATTGGCCGATACTTTAGCCATTCTTTTGCACCTCCTTCTGGACATTTGGCCCGCAGTGCGGGCAAGGATTGTAAGCGGAGATATAAATCTCCGCATTCAATTAATTATACACACATCATCTTGGTTGTCAACTATTTTTTTGGTCATGCGTCCAATTAAACTCAAAGCTTGGTTGCTTTCAATTTTATAAACTCTTTGAGCCACTCACCGGTCTCGGGGGCGTCGAGGGCATAGTCTATCGTGGCTTCAAGGAAGCCCCTCATATTTCCGGTGTCGTAACGGACACCCTCAAACTCGACGGCGACCATGGGAGACTGCTTGCAAAGCACCTTGAGAGCATCGGTAAGCTGAATCTCACCGCCGACACCGGGGGCGGTGTTGTCGAGAATATCAAAGATATCCGGTGTCAGCACATAGCGGCCGAGAATCGGGTAATTTGAAAATCTGTCCTCAAACTTCGGCTTCTCGACCATGTCGGTCACGCGGAAGATGTTTTTTTCGTATTCTTCAAGCTTAAGCGAGGAGTATTTTACTATGGCCTCATCGGAAACCGGCTGTGTTCCGACGGCAGCGGCACCGTACTTTTCCGCGGCGTCAATAAGCTGCTTTGTAACGGGAACCTTGGACTTCATAACGTCGTCGCCCAGCAGAACGGCGAAGGGCTCGTTTCCGACAAAGGCGCGGGCGCGGCCAACGGCATGGCCGAGGCCCTTGGTCTCCTTCTGGCGAAGGAAGAAGATGTTGGCGAGGTTAGCCGGAGTCTTTACCGCCTCAAGAAAGCTATACTTCTTGTCGGCCTCAAGACGGACTTCAAGCTCGGGGCAGCAGTCGAAGTAATCCTCGATAGGCCCCTTGCCCCTGTTGGTTATTATAAGTATGTCCTCTATGCCCGAGGCCACAGCTTCCTCAATAATGTACTGGATAACAGGCTTGTCCACAAGCGGGAGCATTTCCTTGGGTATTGACTTTGTCGCCGGCAGCATGCGGCTGCCTATTCCGGCGGCGGGGATAACGGCTTTTTTAACTTTCATTCTTATGACATTCCTTTCACAATGTTCAAAGCACGAAATCATAATGTTCAGGCTTTTCGGTTTACCCAAGTTTGAACCTGTTAAACCTTAAACCTCCTGATTAGGGCTGAATACATTTTTAAGTGATATAAAAAACTTGTATTTTGGAAGCAGGTAAATAAGCGGAAGCCCGATTATATACATGACACCTAGCTCGCCGAGTCCGACCTGCATTGCGTTTACCGTAAAGCCCGCCCAGAATGCGCCCGGCGTAGCCACGAAGGCAATAAGAGCTCCGACGACCACCGCGTTGAAAAGAACAACGGGTAGCAGGGCGAGGGGACGGAAGCGGATTTTCGAAGTGCAGAATGCCGCCGCGAGAGTTGCCAGGGAGCCGAAAACAATGTCGGGAAGGCCGTAGCCGCCGAGGAGATTTGCCAGCGCACAGCCGATAAAAAGTCCCCACGATGTAAAGGGGAAAAAGAAGGGGAGTATGCAGAGGGTTTCGGAGACGCGAAATTGCAAGGGGCCGTAGCTTATTGGTGCGAGTGCGATGGTAAGGGCAGCGTAAAGGGCGGCAACTGCCGCCGCAAAGGTGAGCTTACGTACTGATAGATTGTTCAATTTTTTCACTCCATTTTTTTGATTTACGACAGGGTTATGGCACCTGTCGCTTTTTATTTATAATAAGCGCTTTCGCGCAATTATATCCTTTTAGTTATCTTTTTGAAAACTCGCAGCCGCAGTAATCCTGGCGGTAGAGCCCATAGAGGTTCGAAAGCTCTATCGAGCGCTTGTAGCCCTCGCGCTTTTTGAAATCGGAATATAAATAAGGTATGGCGTACTTCTCGCTCATCTCCTTGCCAAGCTCATTGAGCAGGGCGGCGTTTTTGTGAGGACTTACCGAAAGAGTTGTCGTGAAATAGTCAAAGCCTCCGGACTTTGCAGCCTTTGCGGTCTCTTCAAGCCTGAGCTTAAAGCAGTGTCCGCAGCGCGGGCCGCCCTCCGGATCGATTTCCAAGCCTGCCACAGCGTCATAAAATTGCTTCGGCTCATACTGAGCGGGTATAATATCCACGGGATTCGCGGTATCGATGAACTCGAGCAGCTTTTTTTGATTGTCTAAACGTTTAAAATACTCTTCTGCGGGATAGATGTTCGGGTTATAATAGTAAAGCGTAACCTTGAAGTGCTTTGAAAGGTATTCGAGGACATAACTGCTGCAGGGGGCGCAGCAGCTGTGCAGTAATAGCGTTGGCGTATTGCCGCAGAGAGAAGACAGCGTTACGTCCAAGACCTTCTGATAATTCACAGCCAAGTTATCGCCTCCCCGCAAATACGTTTAATTATTATATCATGAATGTATTCATGATATAATTTGCCATGTGCCGTCTCCGACGGCACGGCTCGAAATTTAAGCGGGTGCGCACAAAGTGCGCACATGCGCAATATAATAACCGCTAGCGGTTATTATATATTATTATCGCGCATTTGCAAGTAAAAATCCTTTATTTCATATACTGCGTATTTTCTGTTTGTTAACAGATTACCCCTTGAAAAGCGTTGCTAAAAGTTGTAACATAAATAAATACTGCGCGCTGAGTAAATTTAGTAATTACTTGCGCTCACATATTACCATTTTTTTACAGAAAGAAGGGTGCCGTTTGCTTGCTTTATCGGAAGGCTTCCGAAGAGAACCGGAGTTTATAAAGCTAATAAACAAAATAAACGCCGGCGGCGGGCCTCTGGTAATGAGCGGACTTGAAAGCGTGCACAAGGCGCAGGTCTCCGCAGCCGTAAGAAGACTTACAGGGCGCCCTGTTCTGGTTATTTGTCCCGACGAGATAGAGCTGGGGCGCATGGCTCAGGACCTTTCGTCACTCACTTCCGAGCAATGCCTAGCGCTTTCCTCACGCGAGTTTACGTTTTACAACGCCGAGGGCGTTTCGCGCTCTGCCGAGCAGGAGCGGATAAAGACCCTTTGCGAGATGGCGCGCGAAAGGGCGGGAGTTGTTGTCGCGACGCCCGACGCGCTAATGCAGCGCGCAATTCCTAAGTCAAGGCTTACTTCTGCCATGCTTGTTTTAAAGCAGGGCGGGGAATATAAGCTTGAAGATATTACGCTGGCGCTTGTCGCGGCGGGCTATAGACGCTATGAGCAGGTCGAGGGCATTGGTCAGTTCGCGGTTCACGGCGGAATACTTGATTTTTATACCCCCTCATTTTCAAATCCCCTGCGCTGTGAGTTCTTCGGTGACGAAATCGACTCTATGGGGCTTTTCGATATTTCGACTCAGCGTAGAACGGAAAATGTTCCGTCGGCGGATATCCTCCCCGTCGCCGAGTGCCTTTCGGGGCTTTACGACGGCGGCGAGGAGGGCTTCATAGACGAGCTTATCGAGCAAACCCGTAAGAAAGCCCGCCGCAAAACCGCGAAAAAGGAGCTTCTTGATAATCTAACCGCTGACATCGAGCGGCTAAAGAGCAGGCACGCCCTTCCGGCCGCCGACAGGTACATGGCGCTGCTTTATCCCGAGAACGAAACCGCCGCCGATTATATTTCGGAAAACACGGTGGTTTTCCTCGTTGAGCCCTCAAGGGCGCAGGAAAAGGCTAAAAACTACTCCTGGCAGATGGAGCAGGATATTGAAACCCTGATGGAGTCGGGGGTTCTTGACGGTAGTCTTGCCGAATTTTTCACACCCTGGCAGGAAATCTGTGACAGGCTTTCTAAAAACAGCTTTGTTATGCTCGACAGCTTTACCGGAGGAAACTATCCTCTTGCA
Organism: uncultured Oscillospiraceae bacterium; assembly: GCA_964418735.1. Lineage (GTDB taxonomy): Bacteria > Bacillota > Clostridia > Oscillospirales > Oscillospiraceae > DUPK01. The sequence continues at coordinate 4,107 of CAYQMY010000105.1, forward strand.
CCGCTTTCGATATTTAACCTGACGGCGAAGCAGCTTCCGACCTACAGCGGAAGCCTTGAAACTGTCGCGAGCGACCTCGTATACTATTTAAAAAATAACTACAGCTCCGTTTTGCTCGCCGCGGACGAGCAGAGAGCTAAAAATCTCAAGGAATATCTCGATAAGCACGGTATACCCTCGGCGCTTGACTATAGCCTGATGAAAATGCCCGAGCAGGGCGAGTGCCTGATCGGAATCGGAGCTCTCTCCGCCGGGGCGGAATATCCGAACTCAAAAATCGCGATTATTACCGAGGGACAGATAATCGGTGCTCCGATTAAACGCTTTACGGCCAAGAAAAAGACCGATAAGAACCGGCAGAAGCTTCAAAGCTACGCCGATCTTTCGCCCGGAGACCTTATAGTTCACGATTACCACGGTATCGGGCGCTTCCTCGGGATTTTTCAGATGCCTGTAGACGGCATTACGAAGGACTACATTAAAATTGCTTATTCGGGCACAGACAGCCTATATGTGCCCGCAACCCAGCTTGACCTCGTCTCGAAATTTATAGGTTCGGGAGGAGAGGACAAACCCGTTAAGCTATCAAAGCTCGGCGGAACGGACTGGCAAAAGACAAAGTCCAGGGCAAAGGGCGTCGCCAAGGAACTCGCAAAGGGGCTTATCGCGCTTTACGCTGAGCGGAAAAGAAGACCGGGCTTTGCTTTTTCTCCAGATTCCAGCTGGCAGAAGGAATTTGAGGACAGGTTCGGCTACAGGGAAACCGACGATCAGTTAAAAGCTATTGAGGACATCAAAGCTGATATGATGAAACCGGTTCCAATGGACAGACTTCTCTGCGGAGACGTCGGCTACGGTAAGACCGAGGTTGCGCTTCGAGCTGTCATGAAGTGCGTGCTGGACGGCAAACAGGCGGCGATACTCGTTCCTACAACGGTTCTCGCGCAGCAGCATTATGTCACGGCGCTGAGGAGATTTGCCGACTATCCGGTCAGAATAGAGGTTTTGAGCCGCTTTAAGTCCCCTGCGGAGATGAAAAACTCCCTGAAAAATATAAAGGGCGGCTCCGCGGATATTATAATAGGTACGCACAGGCTCCTGCAAAAGGATGTTGAGTTTAAGGATCTGGGGCTTCTGGTCGTGGACGAGGAGCAGCGCTTCGGCGTTTCGCACAAGGAGAGACTCAAAGAGATGTCAAAGCTGGTAGACGTTCTGACGCTCTCGGCAACCCCGATACCCAGAACGCTCAACATGGCGCTTTCGGGTCTGAGGGATATGTCCACAATAGAGGAACCGCCCCAAGACAGGCATCCCGTTCAGACCTATGTGCTTGAACACGACTTTAGCATCATCGCCGACGCGATACGGAGGGAAGTGGCTCGCGGAGGGCAGGTCTATTACCTTCACAACCGCATCGAAACCATAGAGCGCACGGCGGGGAAGCTCTCAAAAATGCTCGAGGGTGTCAATATCGTCGTTGCCCACGGTCAGATGGATGAGGAGAACCTTTCGGTCATTATGGAGAAGATGGTCTCGGGCGAGATACAGGTGCTTGTCTGCACGACGCTTATTGAATCCGGTATCGATATACCCAATGTCAATACATTAATAATAGAGGACGCCGACAAGCTCGGACTCGGACAGCTTCATCAGCTCAGAGGACGAGTTGGCAGAAGCTACAGACACGCCTTCGCCTACCTTACGTTCAGGCAGGGAAAGGTTTTGTCTGAAATCGCAAGCAAGAGACTTGCCGCGATACGGGAATTTGCAGAGTTCAATTCCGGCTTCAAGATTGCCATGCGCGACCTTGAAATACGCGGAGCGGGCAATCTGCTCGGAGCCGAGCAGTCGGGGCATATGCTCTCGGTTGGCTATGATATGTATCTTAAGCTGCTTGAGGAGGCAATACTTGAGGAGCGCGGAGAAAAGCCGCCCAAGCGTGTGGAGTGCTCCGCGGACCTTACGGTATCGGCGAATATACCCGAGAGGTATGTTCCCTCCGGAGAGCAGAGAATGGACCTCTACCGCCGCATAGCCCAGATAAGGACGGAGGAGGACGCCGACGACCTTACCGACGAGCTCATAGACCGCTTTGGAGATCCGCCGAGAAGCGTAAATACGCTTATTCATGTCGCTCTTCTGCGCGGTGAGGCCGAACGGGCGGGCATATACGAAATCTCCCAGAAGGCAGGCAGGATATTGTTTAAAATATCGGATTTTGATTTGGAATAGGTTTCCGCACTCTACGATAAACCAGTATTTAAAGGCAGAATTAAGATTGAGGCCGGTACTGAGCCTCAGATAAGCCTTAAAATAAAAAACGCCGGCGATGTTCTCAGCGAGGCAGTGGAATTTGTGCGCGCCTACGGAGAAGCATCTGCACAAAAGGAAGGATAAAACGATGAAAAAATGGATTTCCGTCATTCTGTCGGCCGCGATGCTGATTCTGGCCTTCGGCGGCTGCGCTGCAGCGCCCGCAGCCACGGCGACTCCCGAGCCAAGCCCGAGCCCCTCCGCAGATACGTCTACAAAAGAATTTAATGCCGATTTGTTTACAAAGGATACCGTTATGTTTACGGCGGATGGCAAAAATGTTCTGTGGTCTGAGTATTTGTATTGGCTTGCTGCTGATATCAACTATATCTATTCCATGTCCGGCCAATATCCGACGGACTGGACTGTTACTCTCGCTGATAATACTACAGTTAAGGACTATGTATTAGATTCCACGACTAATTCGATTATGATGTATAGGGCGGTTGAGAAAAAGGCGGCCGAGCTGGGTATATCCCTTACAGATCAGGACAAGGCTGATATTGACAGCAAGATTGCAGGTTATGTCGAATCCAGCGGCGGTAAGGAGGCATTTGCAAAGAACCTTGCGGATAGCTACCTGAGCGAAGAGCTCTACCGCTACCTTATGGGCGTTGCTAGCCTTTATGAGAAAATCTTTATTAATATGTATGGTGAAAGCGCTGAGAAGTTCAGCGATGCAGACGCGCTCGCCTTCGCGTCCGAAAAAGGATATATTGAGGCGAAGCATATCTATATGGGCGCAGGTGAAGACGAAGCCAAGGACAACGAGGTCAAGGCGAAGATGCAGGCACTTCTTGACAAGCTCAAAGCGGTAAGCGGAACAAGTGAGCGAAAAGCTTTGTTCGACGAGCTGATGAAGGCCAATACTGAGGATACAGGACTCGCTGCATATCCGAACGGATACCTTTTTAAAGAGGGAGATATGGATGCGCAGTTTGAAACCGCGTCAAAAGCTATTGCGGAAAACAGCATCAGCGAGATAGTAAAGAGCAGCTATGGCTACCACATTATTCTGCGTCTGCCGATTAAGCCGGACGATACGGTTTTTGACTCAAGTGGGACAGCCACATATTCTCTGCGTTACTATGCGGCTTACAGCGAGTTTCAGAGCCTTGTAGACAGCTGGACAAAGGAAATCAAAACCGAGAAAACAGACAGCCTGAAGAATATTGACATGACTAAGATATACAAGTAAATACAAAATAGACAGAAAAGTCGCGATATTTAAGCATATTGCGGCTTTTCTGTCTATTTATTGTTTGCTTCATAGGCAGAAGAGAAAAAAAGATAAAAAAGAGGGGAAAAAGGTGTTGACAATAGGGTGGGATTAGTGGTATATTAACTGAGCGCTCGACGAGAGCACAGCGCAGAACCGGAAACGGTCGAGAGAAAATGAAAAAAGTTCTTGACAAGTGGTAC
>CAYQMY010000106.1:0-4405 GCA_964418735.1 uncultured Oscillospiraceae bacterium
CAGGTATATTTCTGTTCTGTTCGGCCCTCATGGTGACGCTGAATTTATGCAGAAGATAGTGGAAAAGCTTAAGCCAATTTGGATTAATTACTTTTTCCGCACCGAAAGCTACACTCCGGCAGAGGTTGAGCTTCTTATGGAGCATTACATCTCCGGGCTGCTATCCATGTTCCGAAAATGGTTTTTCAGCCCCAACGGTGTCACTGTCGAGAGAATAATACAGCTGAGCTATCAAACTCTTCCCAACGCAAACTGTTTAGATAATTTTAATAAATAGTTTGAAGGCTCCCAAAAAAGGGAGCCTTCAGAGCTTGTCGAAAAAGTGTTTTCGACAAGCTTCTAGGGGGTATCCAATACCCCCTAGATACGCGGCTAACGCCGCGATACCCCCGGTCGCGCACAATTGCGCGGGCAGTTGTATTTTTCCGACGTACACGCCGCCAGAAAAATAGATTCAAATTGCCCTGCGAGGGGTTTTTTGACAGTCTGTGAAGGCTCCCAAAAAGGGAGCCTTCATTTTGATTTTATATAATTTATAGCTCGCTGAAAATTTTCTCTCCGCTGCTCTTAAGGAGATACACGAAAATCAAAGAAAGTACAGCGAACAGCACCGTGCAAAGCGCAAGATATACAGCAGCCGGCACGGAACTAGCCAGGAACACATAGACCAGCGCGGGAACCGCGACTATTGCCATACCGCCAAAAACAGCAATCATTACGCTGCCGCTCTGTTTAATAACCGCAATCTCACTCACCCAGTCAAAGCGGGGCATCTTAAGATTCAGCCAGATGCCTAAAAGTGATATGAAAACCTGAAGCACAGTAGGCGTCAATACGACAAACAGGCCAAGCAGGAAATCTAGACGCAAAACAAACCAAACTGCCGCAGCGGACAGCACTGTGGGCGGAACTGTTATTATCAACGACGCCATAACCTTTGCATAGAATACATCCTTGGGATCTATGGGAAGCGATTTTAAAATCCACAGCGTCTTGCCCTCAAGAGATATCGACGGAGCGGTAATGTCGTTCATGCTCACCATAAAGCAAAGTATACCGCAGACCATAAGAGCCATAATGTCTCCGGTAATCTGAGGAAGGGACTCAAACGTTGAAAGCAGGCTGCCGCCCTTTACCACAAGCGCCCCGGCGGCCAGAAGAGCCATGATTGCTCCCAAAGCGCAGTTAAAAATGTACATAGACAGCGAGAAAAAGCGTCCGAGCTCCTTTTTTATAAGCGCGGTTCTGGCCGAGCTTGTTTTTAGCGCCTTTTCCTTGTATTTCACACGCACGCTGCCGCGGTTTGAGGTCGCGATTCGGATAAAGCTCTTGGACAGCAGAAAGTAAACGACAATAAATGGAACAAGGCACCAGGCCGCAAAAAGAAGCAGCGATATAAGGCTTGACTGGTCTATCGCGGTTCCGAAATAATAAGCGGGCGGAATCGACTTCGAGATGGCGGCGGCAAGCGCTGAACCTGCAGCAATAAGCTTTAAGGCGTATTTTTGCAGGTTGAAGTTCACATACATATACAGCAGGAAAAGAGCTACGCTCAAAACCGTGGTTATAAGGTTCTTGCGCCGCATTCTGGATGAAATCAGCGCTACCACCCATCCGCAGGCGCAGGACAAGGCGGTCGACAAAAAGGGTGTAAGCAAAAGCAAAATAACAAAAATTATAATCAAAGACGCCGTAACCTGCGGTATATAGATGCAGTACACAACAAACGCCGGTGCTAAAATTAGAATTGCAAACAGAGCGTTTGACATTAAAATAAGGAACATTCTGGTCGCGAGAATATATGAAGGCGGTATCGGCATGCTCAGCAGAAGGTCGTTATCCGTAGCCTCAAATATCTGCTTTTGAGCCATAAAAATGCTTCCGATAAAGCTGATTGCAATGCACATCAGCGCCGCAAGAGCTAGCACAAGCCAGCCAAGTCCGGCTTCAACAAGCGGCTTTGTTATGCCCATAAACATACTGCCCACCCAGAATAAAACGCAGGCTATAATATACACTGCCAGCAGTATATATAGTGCAGTCTTTCCTTTTCCGGCCTTCTTCTTGTTAAGGCGGTTGAACATCGTGCTCCAATAATACTGTAGGCGAGTTCTTAGTAGTGCTTTAAGCATATTTATGACCATTCCTTTCCTTTGCTAAGGCACAAAACAGACCACCAAAAAGAATGGTCATAAATTGTGCATGTGTTGCGGTTGCCCACAGGGCGAGCAACACGCACTTAAATTCAGATAAGTTTGAAACTTGTTTCAAACTTATCCCTCCACAAGCTCAAGGAACAGCTCCTCGAGCGAGGAATCTCCGCGCACCTCGTCGGTTTTGCCCGATACAACAAGCTTGCCGTTTTTAATAATTGCAATCTTGTCGCAGAGCTTTTCGGCAACCTCAAGCACATGAGTAGAGAAGAATATAGCCCCGCCGCGGTTGCAGAGGTCGCGCATGAGCTCCTTAACCGTGTGTGCCGCCTTCGGGTCTAGTCCGACAAATGGCTCATCGAGCAGCATCAGCTTCGGGTCGTGTAAAAGCGCAGCGATAATAGACAGCTTCTGCTTCATGCCGTGTGAATAGGTGTTTACCGGCTGAGCCAGATCGCTCGTTAGAGAGAATGCGTCTGAGTATGTGCGGATTCGCTCCTCGCGCTCCGCCTTAGGGACTCCATAAATGTCGGCAATAAAGTTTAAGTACTTTATGCCCGACAAAAAGTCATAGAGCTCCGGGTTGTCGGGGATATATGCAATCTTTCTCTTGCAGGCCAGCGGATCGCTCTTTACGGAAACACCGTCCACAAAGATATCTCCCTCTTCGAAATTCAGTATCCCGCAGCAGGATTTGATGGTAGTAGTCTTTCCCGCCCCGTTGTGTCCGATAAAGCCATAAATCTCGCCAGGACGAATATGCAGCGACAGCGAATCGACCGCTTTTTTGCTTCCGTAAATTTTGCTGAGATTTTCGATTCTTAACATTTGATTATACTCCTTATTTAAACTAATCCTTAAACACCTTAGTTAAAACGACAACGCTTATTATCAAAACTATCATAACAATGAATATGCCGGCCATGCCGTAGCCCATAACGCTGAGGCTTGAAAAGAAATTGTTCAGGTTCATAGTGACCTCCTATATTCTGCCGACGAGAGCTATGACAAGCCCTCCGGCTATAACGGACGCTATCTGTCCCGAGACGTTGGAACCGGCCGCGTGCATCAAAAGGAAGTTGTTGGGGTCCTCCTTGAGGCCCATCTTGTGGACGACGCGAGCTGACATCGGGAAGGCCGAAATTCCGCAGGCTCCTATCATGGGATTTAGCTTTTTCCCCTCCGGCAGGAAGATATTCAAGAGCTTTGCGAAGAGAACGCCGCCTATGGTGTCAAAAACGAAGGCAAACAGTCCAAGTCCCATAATAAGCAGAGTAGAAAGAGAAATAAACATTTCAGCCTGCATCTTTGTTGCTATGGTTATGCCGAGCAGTATCGTAACAAGGTTTGCGAGCGCGTTCTGCGCAGTCTCTGAAAGTCTGCCAAGAACGCCGCATTCTCTTATAAGGTTTCCAAACATCAAAAAGCCGACGAGAGCTACGGAGCGGGGAGCTACAAGTCCGGCGACAACCGTAATTATAATCGGGAACAGTATCCTTGTCGTTTTTGAGACCGAGTTTGGCTTATACTCCATGCGGATAAGGCGTTCCTTCTTGGTGGTTACCATGCGTATAACCGGCGGCTGAATTATTGGCACCAGCGCCATATAGGAGTAGGCAGCGACGTAGATTGCGCCCGAGAATTTTGTACCGAAATAATTTGCGACAAATATGGCGGTCGGGCCGTCCGCAGCTCCGATTATTCCTATGCAGGCGGCGTCAAGCAGGCTGAACCACTGGGGAAAAAGCGAGGCAAGCGACATCGTCATAAATATACCGAACTGCGCCGCCGCACCGAAAAGCAGCATTTTTGGGTTGGAAAGCAGCGGTCCGAAGTCTATCATCGCTCCTATGCCAACAAACAGGAGAAGGGGAAAAAGCTCGTTCGCTATTGTGGCGTTAAAAAGAACATCGATGACGCCGGCTTCCACTACGCCATTGTGAATCTGATCTATCGCTCCCGAAAGCGGCAGGTTTACAAGTATCGCTCCAAAGCCCATCGGTAGAAGAAGCGCCGGCTCCATCTCTTTTTTTATAGCAAGCCATATAAGCAGACCTCCGATTGCAAACATCAATATCTGCTTCCATGTAATCATCATTATACTTTCAATTAATATCCCCATGCTTTGTCCTTTCTATCTCTTTTCACCGGGAGTCTCTGAACATCTCGTGTATCAGGCCTTTCCAAAATCAAAAGACCTCTGCCGATATAAACATCGGCAAAGGTCTTGCTTTTTAATGCAACTGCGAGCC
>CAYQMY010000106.1:4505-7830 GCA_964418735.1 uncultured Oscillospiraceae bacterium
TACCTAAGCCGTATTGACGCAGATTGCCTCGGCAAAGCCGATAGCTACTCCCCTTTTATTGCTTTGCATATATTACCATATGCTATATAATTTGTAAAGGGGCATTTTTTTATTACTTACTTTCCCTTCATCGCCTTCATACGCAGTGAATGGTCAAGAATGGCCTTTCTAAGACGCAGACTCTTCGGCGTAACCTCAAGGAGCTCGTCGTCAGCCAAAAACTCAAGGCACTGCTCGAGACTCAGGTTTTTCGGAGTGACAAGACGCAGGGCATCGTCGCTTCCCGAAGCGCGCATATTGGTAAGCTGCTTGCGCTTGCATACGTTGACGGTTATGTCCTCCGATTTGGGAGAAACACCGACAACCATTCCCATATATACGGGAGTGCCCGCACCGATGAACAGTGCTCCGCGCTCCTGAGCGTTATATAGTCCGTAGGCCACGGCTTCTCCCGTTTCAAAGGATATGAGAGAGCCGGTGCCGCGTCTTGAAATCTCACCCTTCATCGGAGCGTAGGAGTCGAACACACTGCTCATTATTCCCTCGCCCTTGGTGTCGGTAAGAAATTCGTTTCTGTAGCCGAAAAGTCCTCTCGCCGGGATAAGGAATTCCAGCCTCATACGAGCGCCCATCGGCGTCATCTCCAGAAGGTCTCCTCGTCTGCCCGAAAGCTTTTCTATTACCGCGCCAACGCTTCCTTCGGGAACGTCTATTACAACTCTTTCGATAGGCTCGCATTTGACGCCGTCTATTTCCTCGTAAAGAACACGCGGGGGGCCGACCTGGAACTCATAGCCCTCTCTGCGCATGGTTTCAATAAGGATGGAAAGGTGCATTTCGCCGCGTCCGGCGACATTGAAGCTGTCGCTATTCGGAATTTCGGATATATGCAGAGAAACGTCCTTAAGCGTCTCCTTGAACAGGCGGTCGCGTATATTTCTCGTTGTAACGTACTTCCCCTCGCGTCCTGCAAAGGGGCTGTCGTTGACGGAAAAGGTCATTTCTATGGTCGGTGCCGATATCTTGACGAAGGGCAGCGGCTCGACACAGGAGCTGTCGCAGAGCGTATCGCCTATCGTAACATCTCCTATGCCCGAAAGACATATGATGTTGCCGGCCGTGGATTCTGTAACCGGCACTCTCGCAAGTCCTTCAAATTCGTAAAGAGTTACAGCCTTTGCCTTCTTCGGGGGTGTTTCGCCAAGTATGTTGCAAACCGTAATCTCCTGATTCTGCTTTATTGTGCCTCGCTCAATGCGGCCGATACAGATACGTCCGACATATTCATTGTAGTCGAGCGAGGAAATAAGCATCTGGAATGGCGCTTCCCTGTCGGTATCAGGCGCCGGGATATATTCGATAATTGTATCGAAAAGCGGGCGCAGGTCAGTTCCGAGGTTGTCGGGAGTAACGGAGCATATGCCCTGTCTTGCCGAGCAAAACAGCATTGGGCTGTCAAGCTGCTCATCGGTAGCGTCAAGCTCCATCAGAAGCTCAAGCACCTCATCTATTACCTCATAGATACGCTGATCGGGTCTGTCAATCTTGTTGACAACGACAATTACCTTGTGTCCCAGCTCCAAAGCCTTCTGAAGCACAAAGCGAGTCTGGGGCATCGGGCCCTCGGCTGCGTCTACGAGCAATATGACGCCGTTGACCATTTTAAGGATACGCTCGACCTCGCCTCCGAAATCGGCGTGGCCCGGCGTATCGACTATATTTATTTTCACATCGCCGTATTCCACGGCAGTATTCTTCGCCAAAATTGTGATTCCGCGCTCGCGTTCGAGGTCGTTTGAGTCCATAACGCGCTCAATAACCGCTTGGTTCTCACGGTATACTCCCGACTGCTTTAAAAGTTCATCGACCAGAGTAGTCTTTCCGTGGTCAACGTGTGCGATGATGGCAACGTTCCTGAGTTCTTTCAATTTAACACTTCCTGATTTTAAGATTGTTCAACGGCATATTATATATAATGTATACGAAATTTGCAAGGAAAATTTATTGATATTTCTTGAAAAAGAAACGTCCGGTATCGGACGTTTCTTCATTCTACTCCATTTTGCTCAGAATTTTAACAAAATAATCCGGCAGCTCGCAGGACACCGAGACAGGCAGCCCCGTCCTCGGATGGACAAAGCGAAGCTCCTTCGCGTGCAGGCATTGTCCCTCAAGCCCCGGCTCGGGCTTCTTTCTTCCGTAAACCGTGTCCCCGAGTATCGGGTGTCCAATGCTCGCCATATGCACCCTGATTTGGTGCGTCCTGCCCGTTTCAAGACGGCAGCGAACGTGTGTCAAACCGTTATTTCTCGCAAGCACCTCGTAGTGAGTTACCGCACTGCGTGAATTTCTCGATGTTACAGCCATTTTCTTGCGTTCGGTCGGATGGCGGCCGATGGGCGCGTCGATAGTTCCGCCGTCCGTTTTTATCTTTCCGATTACAAGCGCCTCATATACCCTCGAAAGGCTGTGGTCCTTTAGCTGAGCGGCAAGAGCGCGGTGCGCCTCATCGTTTTTCGCGGCAATTATAAGACCCGAGGTGTCCTTGTCAATCCTGTGGACAATGCCCGGGCGTTTTTCGCCGCCTATACCCGAAAGGCTGTCGCCGCAGTGGTGCAGTAGGGCGTTTACCAGCGTTCCTCCGCTGTGACCTGCGGCGGGATGCACGACCATCCCCTTAGGCTTATTTACTACAACAACGTCCTCGTCCTCGAAAACCACGTCGAGCGGAATGTCCTCCGCAGCGGTATCGGTTTTTTCGGGCTCCGGAATGGTTATTTCAAATAGCTCCGAACCGGTTACGCGGTAGTTTTTCTTCAAGGGCTTGCCGTTTTGCGTAACAAGACCTTCGTCTATGAGCTTTTGAACGGCGCTACGGCTCATCCCGGACTCCGCCGCCAGAACCGCGTCTATACGCTCAGCCTCATGTCCCGAGGCGTCAATCGTCAGCTTTTTCATCCGAATTTCCTTTATCGGGTAGCCTTCCCTGCTCCTTCTTCTCATAGAAGAAAAACAGGTAAATGCAGAAAACTATCCCGCCAACCGTTATAAAGCAGTCTGCGATGTTAAAAACGGGAAAGTTCATAAACTCCGTTTCAAACATATCAATTACATAGCCGAAGCGTATTCGGTCTATGCAGTTTCCTATCGCTCCCGCGACCACCGCCGCAAGCGACCAGCGTCCAAGCGGATAAGTAACCTTTTTCTTTAAAAAAGCCCACAGGGCGGCGATAATCAAAACAACGTTAGCCCCGATAAACAGCCAGCGCATGTTCTGCAGGATACTGAACGCCGCACCGAAGTTGTGAACGTTCGTAAGGCGAAG
>CAYQMY010000107.1:0-7811 GCA_964418735.1 uncultured Oscillospiraceae bacterium
GGCTTTGTAGAAGCAATAACCCAGTACGCTGACAGCTACGCGACTTATGTGACGACAAGCGGTATGGAAATGTGCCACACGGTAATACTGGCGATGATAAACTCGGCCAATACAAGCTTCGTTTCGCACGACAGGGGTATAATCAGTATACTCTACAAAATTATTTGTTTCTGGCAGGAGAAGGGAGAGGTAACTTCTGGGATTTCTGCCGAGCAGATATGTGATATGTTCGTCGTGGTGCTGCGCGGATATATTCTGAATTGGTACGTCAATGGAGGAAGATACGACCTTATTGACACAATGACAACGCACCTTCGTCTTTTTGCTTCGGCCTTTTGCAATAACAAATAGCAAATTCCGCAAGAAGAGATATTTTTTGAGCATGGCGGCTTAGGTTTCAAGCCGTGGAAAAGTGGAAAACAGGTTTCCAACTTTCCCACAGCTTTCGACGGCTTACGAAACCCTGCAGATTCTGGATAGACCCTTTTTTAGTGTACGTTTGCCCTGATTCAATGTTTTTGCAAATCGGCAACTTTTTATTGAGTTCTTGTTATTCTTTCTAACTCCATAAGCATAAATAGACCATCAGCCTGACCTCTGTATTTACCGGCCTTTATTAGATCAATTACTTTCACCATGCCATTTAGCAATCCGAGTTGTTCATCTATAGACAAGCTGTTTTCAGTTAGTGCCATATATTTTCTTGCTTTAATATTTCCAACAACTCGATTCATTGTGGCAGAACCAGAATATCACCTTTTTTTCATAGTAAGTCACTCTGTTCTTTACAATCGAGATTCATAATGCCAACTTCTCATTGCTATCTATTTATTATCAACGAAATTACCATTTGCTCAACATAATATGAAGCTCATCAAATACGCTGAATTATTCGCATTATGGAGTCTTGGAAATCTCCTTGCAGACGCCAAAGAGGACATCGCCTAGTTTCCTAAACGATGCCCTCTTGGCAAAACCTCTTAAGTTTTAACTGACAAGCACTTCGCACAAAGTGTCTTGTCATGCTGGCGGAGAACAACACCGTCAAAATAGGACATTTTGAAAGTGTCTTGATTTTTGGCCGAGTAATATGGAACTATTATTATGAGCCACAAAGAGAGCGGCTGAACGGCTTATCATTTTTACATATAAAATCTCGATCTATTCAAATGAAGCCATCTTGCGCTTCTTTTTTTATTGTCCGTTATATCGTACCATACTATTTGCAATATTACTTAATAAACCTCGGGGATTGCAAAAGGTGCTCAATAAATAGACCCTAAAAAGTGTCTTAGCTTGAGCGGACTGAAGTGGGAGGCGAGTGGATAAGAAAACAAAAATGCATTGCTGCTTGGAGGAAGCATATTATTCAAAAATGCTTTATCTACCTAATAGGATGTAGAAAATTTTAGCAAAGTGTTGCGGATAGTATAAGCCCCTTAAAATCGAATAAAAGTAAGCGTAAAGTAGGGTGTCACATAGTTCGGAAAGCCTGTGTATCTTTGCTGCGGGCACACAGACATGTGAAAATCAATCAATGGGCTGATGACGCTCGATTATATTAATATGAAGTCCGAGCCCCATCCTACAAGAAAAATCCCCCAATTAAGAATCTCACATAACAGCACAAGGCTGAGCCGTTCGCGGTTCGGCTTTTACTTTTTAATGGACAAACAAAATGCGCACAGATTTGCATATCCTGTATTATTCAAACTTTAGGGGGGAGAATTTATGAGTAAGCCGGAGATAACCGTGACGTGCTTCTTTGCAAACGAAGGCGAGGATGCCAGTCAAATCATCTTTCGTTCCTTTAGGTTATTTCTTCAACGGGAGACCATGCAGGACGGTCACAAACTTGCATTCCCGGCGGTGTCTCATGTATGATATCCATGATGAATGGCCGCTTATTTCTGGAGGCATTATATGTATTTAGAGATTGCGAGCCCCATGGATTATCATGTGGGATTATACATCAGATTATCTAAGGAGGATGAGAACGAAGGACCATCGGAAAGCGTCAGCAATCAGAAGTCTCTGCTAGATCAGTTCGTGAAGGAACATCGCCTGTCAGTATACGATACCTATGTCGACGACGGCTGGTCCGGCACCAACTTCGATAGGCCGGATTTCAAACGGCTGATTAATGACATTGACTCAAAAAAAGTCAACATGGTCATTACAAAAGACTTATCCCGACTCGGGCGCGACTACATAATGACCGGTCATTATATGGAACGATACTTCCCCGAAAATCGCGTACGTTACATTTCACTTCTTGATGGTATTGACACCGGTGTTGACTCAACGGCCAATGATATCACGCCGTTCCGGGCCATTATGAACGACATGTACGCCAAGGACATCTCTAAAAAGATAAAGAGTGTCAAACGCGACAAGCAGCGCAGGGGGCTGTTTATCGGTGGAAAACCTTTATATGGCTACAAGATGCACCCGACGGAGAAAAACCGAATTATCATAGATGAAGAGGTGGCACCACTGGTGGGAGGTATCTTCAATATGGCTTTGGGTGGAATGTCCTGTCATCAGATTGCTGCTCAGCTCAACGCGGAGAAAGTTCCGACACCGGCGACTTACGCCGGGTTAAATCAGGGGCGTGTCGGGCCGTACGCCGGCATGTGGAGCAGCGAGCGAATCTCCGATATGCTGCAAAACGAGACCTATATTGGCAACATGGTGCAGGGACGGAGCATGAAGATCAACTACAAATCCCAAAAGTGTATCAAACAGACACGGGAGAAGTGGGTGGTGGTGGAAGGCACCCATGAACCGATCATTGACCGGGATACCTTCCAAAAGGTACAGACACTGGTAAACAGCAGAAAGACTACCCGTTCCCGCACCTACGACTTTCTGTTGAAAGGGCTTATCTTCTGCCACGAATGCGGCTATCCCATGGCGGTACTCAACCGTAAAAACGCCAAAGGCGAGGACTGCCTTTACTTTGTTTGCCGCACGTATCAGCGCTTTACGAAAGCCGGCGTTTGCAGTTGCCACTCGATCAAGGAAAAAATGGTTACGGACGCGGTGCTTGCAAAGGTGCGGGAAGTCTGTGAAGAATACCTACAACCCAATGAATTGATGACAATGGCGGAACAGACAGTGAAGGAAGCACGCCAGGCAGAAAGCCATGAAAGTGGGATCGCCGTGCTGAGATCAAAAATCGAAAGCCTAAGTACCCATCTCGATAAGATGTATATGGATAAGCTGAGCGGTATTCTGGATGACAAGGACTTTGAGCGTATCTATCAGCGAGTAAAGACTGAGCGAACAACACTCGCGCAGAAGCTTTCTGACTTAGAGCAACCGGACTACTCTCCGGCGAAGCAGGAGGATCAGGCCAAAGCGCTTGTGCAAAGATTTGTGGACAGCGCATTTGCCAGCCGGGAGTTACTTGTCAGTCTGATCGAGAGGGTGGAGCTGACCGAGGACAAACAAATTATCATACGGTTCCGTTTTCGACAGTTGGAGAAAGCAGGATAAACCAAGTAATACCAACACTTTGCGCTTCCTCATGGCGCATTTATTCAACAGCAAAATCACTTACAATAGACGATACGATATGTGTCGCGGATAGAAAAACGCGCGCTCGAAAAGCTGCGTGCAGAGTTCGGCGAGTCGGCATTCTGATTTTTTAAAAAGAGACTTGAGCATCCCGTTTGCCGACCTGCTTTTTCTGCGGACATGCTTTGGGCGTATAAATCAGCAGCAGAAGCTCGATTTTTCTTGACATTATGGCAATGTGAGCCTAAAATGTTAAAAATACCTAGGTAACCACTGATTTAATCCGGCAACGCCGGATTAAATCAGTGGTTACCTAATAGGCTATTGAAATCAAATCTTTGGAAGGGGTGCAGCCTCATGAAAAAAATCGGGATAGTGGGCGGATTAGGTCCGGCATCGACGATTGACTATTACAGAGAAATAATCGAGATATACAGAAACGCAAAAGGCGAGGACGTTTATCCCGAGATTGTGATAGATAGCGTGAATATGGGCGAGCTCGTCGGCGCGATAAAAGACGGCGCGCTTGACGCTGTTGCTGCGCAGCTTATGAAAAGCATCTCAAACCTGAAAGCCGCTGGAGCAGATTTCGGCGCGATAGCTTCAAATTCCCCGCACATTGTCTGGGATATGATGAAGGATAATATGCCAATCCCAATGATAAGCATAACTGAAGCTGTCAGCGATTATATTGCGGAAAAGGGCTACAAAAAGGTCTTGATTCTTGCGACGGAATTCACAATGAGAAACGGTCTTTACAGCAGGGTGCTGACTGAAAAGGGCATCGACTGGGTACTGCCAGATGAAGAGGATATAACTATACTAGGAAATATAATCTATCCGAATCTTGAAAATGCAATAGTAATTTATGAAGATAAGCTGAAGATGATTGCTATTGCGGAAAAGTATATAAAAGAATGCGGGGCAGATTCGGTTCTCTTGGGCTGTACCGAAATCCCGCTTATGATAAAGCAGGGCGATGTTTCGGTTTCGGTTATCAATTCAACGGAAATACATATAGCTAAAATTTGCGATACTCTGCTTAAAGACAGTTAAATAGGAGGAAAGAACATGGATTTTATATTAAGGCCCTGGCGCATAGAGGATGCCGAAACTCTCGCGTCCTACGCAAACAACAGCAAGATTGCGGCGAATCTCCGAGATGCTTTCCCGCACCCATATACGGTCAGCGACGCGGCGGGATACATAAATTTCTGCCTCGGGATGAAGGATGAGCTTTGCTTTGCCATCGAGGTGGACGGAAAGGCCGTCGGAAGCATAGGAGTGTTTCTCAAGGAAGATGTGTACCGCAAGAGTGCCGAGCTTGGATATTGGCTTGCTGAGCCCTTTTGGGGCAAGGGAATAATGAGCGAAGCGGTATCGAGAATATGTGAGCATGCCTTTTCAAAATATGATATAGTGCGTATTTTTGCCGAGCCCTTCGCGAGAAACCTGGGCTCGCGCAGAGTGCTCGAAAAGGCAGGGTTTGAGCTTGAAGGAATACTCAAAAAAAGCGTCTTTAAAAACGGAGTAATTGAGGATTCCTGCATGTACGCTAAGCTTAGGGACTAGAAAACTGCATATTTATAGGGCGTCACTGATTTAACGGTGACGCCCTTAGCTTCTCTATTAATTTAGCGTTTTGTTTTCTGCAAATGCTTCTTAATAATATTCACAGCCTCAATATAGCCTTCAAATCCCATACCCCAAATGGTCTGGATGCAGGCCTCGGTAATATATGAAAACTGTCTGAACTCCTCGCGTCTGGAGATGTCTGAAATATGAACCTCTACGGCGGGTATTTTGACAGCCTTCAGAGCGTCGAGAATAGCTACGCTCGTATGGGTGTAGGCGGCGGGATTTATGACTATTCCGTCAAATTTGCCGTAAGCCTCCTGAATAGTGTCAACTATGGAGCCCTCGTGGTTTGATTGGAAGAACTCAACCTCTATAGAATTTTGATCGCAGTAATCCTTAATAAGTCGGATTAGCTCGTCATAGCTGCCGCTTCCATAGATGTTCTTTTCCCTTATTCCAAGCATGTTTATGTTCGGGCCATTAATTACCAAAATTTTCATTATAGTCCTCCATTATCAGACTTGCCGCGGAGCTTATGTCGCTTTCGTTAGCGACCCTTATGTCGCAAAAAGCGTTATAAATCGGCTCGCGCTCGGCATATATGGCTTTCAGCGCCTCTATAGATTTTGAAAGCGGCCTGTTATCTGTCGCGAGCTTCTGCAAAGTGCGGGTGATATGATAGACTCTGCCGTTCTGGCGAAGGGCGTCTCGGTTTGCTTCCGATAGTATCGCCCCGCCGCCGGTTGCTATAACCAGCCCCTTTTCCTTGCCGATTTCGCTTATGACCTCGTTTTCTATCCTGCGGAAATGCGCTTCGCCCATTCTCACGAAGATATCGGGTATGCTTAGCCCAGTGCGCTCCACAATCAGCTCATCGGTATCCACGAACCTTCTGCCGAGGTATTCCGCGACGGCGCAGCCGATGGAGGTTTTTCCGCTGCCGGGCATGCCAATAAGCACAATGTTCGTTACCTTGCCGAGAAGCGCCTTGCAGAAGCGCAGAGTTTCGCTGTCGTCAATGGCTTTGGAGAAAAACAGCTCGGACGCGGCCTTCGCCTGAGCCACAAGCATGGGCAGACCGCAGGTACAGGGAATATTAAGCTTTTCGGCCTGAAGCAGCAGAGCGGTGCGGTGAGGATTGTAAATGACGTCAACAACTCCCGAGAGGGAAGGAAGGCGGCTTAAATCCAGCGAGGCTTCACCGTTATTCGGGTACATGCCTACGGGTGTGGTGTTGACGACTATTCCGGCGTCCTTTTGCTCGTAAACGTTTTCATAATTCACATCTCCGCTTCTTGACACCACAACCACTTCCGAGGCGCCGAGATCGGCGGCTGCGGCGCAGGCTGTCATGGACGTTCCGCCGCTGCCGAGAATGAGAACCTTTTTGCCGTCAAATTCAATTTTTGCGGATTTTACGGCGTATATAAAGCCGTCGTAATCGGTATTGTGGCCGTAGAGCGAACCGTCCTTACGCACAACAAGGGTGTTTACGCTTCCGATGCGCCGGGCGGCGCTGCTAAGCTCGTCACAATAGGGGATTACCGCTTTTTTGTACGGAATAGTAACGTTTAAGCCCTTAAACCGTCGGGCCTTCATAAAGGCGTCAAGCTCCTCCGGCGCAATGCTGTAAAGCTCGTAGCTGTAATCGCCGAGGCGGTCGTGGATGAGCTGTGAATAGCTGTGCGAGAGCTTCTCACCGATAAGCCCGTATTCAATATCCGTGTTTAAAACATTCATTAAGTTATTTTATCCTCTTTTTTACTTTTCGGGTATATAAGCGTAGCCCAGCGCCCCCGGGCCTGCGTGCGTGCCGATTACGCTGCCCACATCGCTTGTGATTACGTCTTCGGTTTTAACATAGGGCGCAAAAAAGTCCATTAGCTCCACAAGCCTTTCGGGTGCGTTCGAATGTCCGAAAGCAAAGCCATGTGAGAAGTCGGCTGGCTTTTCAAGATAAAGCTCAAGCAGCTTTGAAAAGGCGGCCTTGCGGCCCTTCACCTTGCCGATTACCTCCACCTTTCCCTCCCTTATCTCTATTATGGGATGGATGCTCAAAAGCCCTCCGAGAGTTGCCGCGGCTGCGGAAATGCGGCCGCCCATTTTTAGATATTTGAGAGTATCAACCACTGCGATGAACCTTATCCTGCCAGCAAGCTGCCTTGACTTTTCGGCAATCTCCTTGGCGGACAAACCCATATCACGCATTTTTAAGGCTTCTTTTATTATCAGGTAGGTTCCGAAGGTTGCGGATTTGGTATCCACACAGAAAATCCTGTCAGGAGAAATGGCGCCCGCAGCAATAACGGCGGAGCCGTAGGTTCCGCTGAGCTCGCTAGAAAGACAAAGACAGACTATATCATCGCCGTCATCGATTATTTTCTTAAATACCTCTTCGAATTCGTTCGGGTTGACCTGCGAAGTTGTGGGGAGCTTGTCCGCATTTTTAAGTCTGCTGTAAAACTCGCTGTGAGTTATTTCAACCCCGTCCTTAAAGGCCTCTTCTCCGAAATGTACGGTGAGCGGAACCATTATAAAGCCGAGTTTTTCCCTTGTCTCCTTAGGTATATCGCTTGTGCTGTCTATAACAATGCGTACCATAAATTTATCCTCCGTATTTCTCTAAGAGGGCTATCTTTTGCAGTATAAAGTCCTCTATGGCCTTTTCTGAGTTAACGCTGCGAGAAAGTCCTCTTTCGAAAGCGGTTTTC
>CAYQMY010000108.1:0-7675 GCA_964418735.1 uncultured Oscillospiraceae bacterium
TGACCCGTTACCTAATTTCGAAAGGTCATTCAAGAATAGGAGGAATTTTCAAAAGCGACGACATTCAGGGTCTGCAGCGCTACCACGGCTATGTTACGGCGCTTTGCGACGCGAATCTGCGTGTGCCCGATGAAAATCTCCTCTGGTTTTCCACCGAGGACCGTCAGAGCATGCTCGAGAGCTACAACCTGACTTACCTGCAGGAGTTTGTTAAAAACAGGCTTTCGGACTGCTCGGCGCTTGTGGTCTACAACGACGAAATAGCCTATCATCTTATACTGATACTTTTGGCCTCGGGATATGAGGTTCCGTCCAAAATCTCTGTTGTCAGTTTTGACGACAGCAATTACTGCAAGTTTTCGCCTGTGCAGATAAGCTCCCTCGGCCATGTGGGCGAGCAGATCGGTACTGTTGCGGCAAACCAGCTTCTGCGTATGCTGGGTGAAAAAAAGGCCGCTTCCGTTGCCGTTCCGTGGAAGCTGAGTGAGCGCCAGAGCGGCTGAAATGAGGGATAGTATGGTCAATCAAAGGGTAGAAACGATATACGAAAGTTATCTTGAAGAGCTTCAAAAAGCTGTTTCAAACGAGGCCCGCCGCTTTGGCGGCCTTACAAGGATTTTGACAGGCAAAAGAAGCGGGACAGAAATTATAGTAGACGCTTTTGATGCCGCGCTTGAAGCCGAGCTTAAGCGCCTGTCCGAAATCGAACAGGACGGAGCGGAGCTAAGGGAGCTTGCGGAGTGGATGCTCAGGCAGTCGGTCAACTTTAGAGATGTACCGCAGGCCAAGTACACATTTTTGGCGGCACTGCGGCATATTACAAGCTTTACACACTGCCTTAGCCGAGAGGACGCGCAGTATCTGGCGGAAAAACTTGAAGCCGAGCTGCCCTCACGTGAGCGATTTCCTGTACATAAGGAGCTTATAGAAAAGCTAAGGGAACGCGCTCAAGCTAAGGAGCATGAGCAGATAAAATGAAAAACGTGGAGCCGAAAAAAGGCTCCACATTTTTATTTCTTAGCTATGAATGATTTTGCCAACAAAGTACAGGGTATTGGATACCCCCTATAACATCAGTACACTCTTTTCTCGATTATCTCTTTCGTAATGGTAAAGCTGTCAAACCAGGTTTCCTCCATGTACGAAATCCTGTCCACGGTTTCCCTCCGGTTAAGCTTTTGGATTATGTCGGCTACATATGGCCCCTGCAGAGGATTGCATTCGACGTTTAGACTGATGCGCCCGGAAAGACACTCATACAGTCCTTCGGAGGTTGCGTCAAAGGAAATTACTATAACTCCGCCGTTTGCGCTGCATTTCAGACCTGCCTCCTCGAGAGCCTTAATAGCCCCGAAGGCCTCGCTGTCGTTTTCGCAGTAGACAACGTCTATATCCTGTGTTTTCGATAAAATTTTGCTCATTATTTCATAAGCCTTAGGCTTTATGAAGTCTCCAGACTCCTTTGCGACAAGCTCCCAGTTTGTATTGTTCTTTAGGCCCTCGTCGAGGGCTGCGGTACGGCCGATCTGAGCGCTTGAGCCTATTGTGCCCTGTATATTTACGATACGGACGGGTTTCTTTTCGCGGCCTTGTTGTTTCAGCACGGACTCAAGCCACCTTATGGCGGTTTGCCCCTCCTTGAGGAAGTTTGAGCCGACATAGGCGGTATAAAGCTCCTTGTCCTCTACCTTTACCATACGGTCGACAATAATGACCGGAATTTTGGCCCTTGAGGCCTCCTCAAGCACCGAGTCCCAGCCTGACTCAACAATCGGAGCCAAAACTATGTAGTCCACCTTTTGCTGAATAAAGTTCCTTATAGCCCGAATCTGCGTTTCCGGCTGCTGCTGACCGTCCGCGAAAATCAGCTCATAGCCGTTTTTTTCACTTAGGGTGCTTCTCATGTTGTCGGTATTGGCGACGCGCCATACGGACTCGGCTCCGGTCTGACAAAAGCCCACCTTTATAAGGCTGCTTTTTTTGCTGTTTGTTCCGGAGCGGGAAGCGCAGCCCGGCAGAGCTATAAATATGACCAGCGAGAGAAAAATAGATACAGATTTTTTCAAACTTCCTCCTCCTCATTCTCGGGCAACCACTTGGGGATTTTTACGTTGATCTGAGTGCCCTCTCCTTGGGTGCTGAAAATTTCCACAACGCCATATTCTTCTCCGAACATGAGCTGAAGCCGCTTGTGGATTGCTCGAAGGCCGAAGCCCAGCTTGCGGTCTTCACGAATTGCCTGACGAAGCTCCTCAAGCCTATCGGGTGACATGCCGGCTCCGTTGTCTGAAACCGTAAGAATTATGCAGCGGCTCTCCTGCCTTCCCGCTACTTCGATGTGCCCCTTTCCGCGTTTTAACTTTATTCCGTGATAAAGGGCGTTTTCAACCAGAGGCTGAAGCGTCAGCTTAGGCAGACAGTATCGTCCCAGCTCCTCGGGAATGTTGATTTCGTAATCCATAACGTCATGATATCGTATTTGCTGGATTTCAAGATAGCTGAGGATGTGCTTTTCTTCCTCGGCAAGAGTGATAACATCCTTTCCACGGGTTAATGAAAAACGGAAGAAATTGGAAAGGCTGTTGACCATTTGCACGGAGCGTTCAAGGTCTCCGGCTTCAATCAGCCAGATTATAGTGTCGAGAGTATTGTAGAGAAAATGAGGATTTATCTGCGCCCTCAAAAGGGCGAGCTCGGCGTTACGGCGGTGGATTTCCTCATTCTTGTTTTTTTCTATCAGCTCGTTGAGATGGGTGACCATCTGCTCAACGCCGTCGCTCAGCGCCTGAACCTCTATTTCTCCGGCCTGGATTGCGGGCAACTCCGTAAGATCGCCGGAGCTGATTACCTCGACACGCCTCGACAGCGCTTCAATTGGCCCCGTAATGCTGCGGCTGAGCCTTTTTGACCAGGAAAGCAATATCAGAAGCAGCAAAGCCACCATAAGCGTAATCCCGACAAAGACCAGCTCCACCTGAAATGTCAGCGTAGACTGCAGCTCATTCAAGCTTGCGGCCTCATAATAGAGGTAATTATACATGTAGACCTGTATCAGGTCCGTCAGAACGTAAATATTGTTTTCCAGCTGAGTTTGTCTCGCGTTGAAGTTGTCGGTTTTGGCAATCTGATTCATTTTGTCTTCCAGAGTTTCACAAAGGTTCAAAACGCTGGTTATAGCGGTAAGGCTGTCCTTTCTGGTGGTGGTTTTGATAAGACTTTGGGCAATGGACGCCGCGTTTTTTACATCGTCTGTCGGAACACCTTCGGAATAACGGCTCTCTATGACAAAATAGTACATTTTAAGGTTTATATCGGCCTTAAAGTTCTGGTTAAACTCAGAGGCCGTAGTAACGTTCTTTAAAATCGAGTTATAGCGCTGGCTGTACAGAAAGAAAATACTCGCTATAAAAAATATTACGAGAGCAAGGGGGATAATTATGACCTTTATAAGGGTGCCTATGTAGCTTTCAAGGCGCAGCTTTTCAGCGCTTTTTCTTCGGAACAGCAGCCTCACTCTTTCCACCTCCCCTGAAGTCGCGCGGTGTACAGCCTTGTGTCTTCTTGAAAATGTAGCTAAAGTAGTGGGGGTCTTTGTAGCCCGCCGCGGCGGCTATGTCGCTGCTTCGCATATCGGACTGCAGGAGAAGCCGCCGCGCCTCGTCCATACGCTTTTGGGTAAGGTATTCGACAAAGGTCTGCCCGACCTCCTGACTGAAGACCGCGCTGAAATAGCTGGGGCTGATATCAAACTCCTTGGCGACTCCGTTCATGGAAATTGTGTTTTCACTGAAGTGATTGTCTATATATTTGAGTGCCTGCGTCAGAAGGTCGCGGTAATGCTTTCGGGATTCGCGCTCCCTTATCTCAAGAGCCATTTTTATAATTTGCTTCATGTTATTTTTTACGGCCTTAGGATCGGTTTCCTTAAGCTTTCCACGAAGCTCGGCGGACAAAAAATCATCGGAGCGGCAGCCGAGAGACTCCACAAACTCAACTGTTTTAAGAAAAACAGTCATAGAGAAGTACTGGCTGAACATTAGTGAGCTCAGCGCTTCATCGCCGTTTTTGCCCAGAAGCTGTATAAGAAAAAGGTCTACCTCTTCAGCAGTACCGTCCGCGAGAAATTTTCTGACAAGCTCGGGGTCGACAGTGGCCGAAGAGCTGCTGGAGGCGCTCGACTGCCTCCATTTGCTCAGACAGCTTTCGGTCAATATGTGCTCGTTCGGGCACATGTGACGGAAAGATATGATCTTCATAGCCTCGGAAAAGCATTCGGATACGGCGCTCAGGCGCATGACCGGCTTTCCGGCCGCGATATGCCAGGTGACCGCCCCCTCATAATCCTCGCAGCGCCGGGAAATGTTGTCTATGCAGTTTGCGGTACGAACCTCGATTTGATCGGGATTTCCCTTGACAAGTATTGCGTAGGTCGTTACGCTCGATCTGAAAAGCAGATACTCGGGGCAGGCCAGGAAAAACTGCACGAGCTTATCCTGGAGTACGGCAAGAGCGTCGGTATAGCGGTCCGGATTCTCGCCGCTGAGGCTGACGCTGTTTAGGAACAGAGCGACGATGTTGTAGCTTTGGGCGTTTATATCGAGGCCTAGCTCCTCCGCGGCTTCATATATTTCCTTAACGGGCATAACGCCGGCGGTCAGCTGCTCAAAAAAGCGGCGTCTTGAAAACTGCTCATATTCGTGGGCCTCCTGTAGGAACTGCTCCAGATAGTTTTTCTGTCCCGCGTCGCGTTCCATTTTCTTCTTCAGCTCGGTCAAAACCTCTATCATCTTGGCTTTTGTGACGGGCTTGAGCAGATATTGCTCCACGCCTATCTGGATTGCCTGCTGTGCGTAGGCGAAATCATCGTAGCCGCTTATGATGGCGATTTTGGTGTTCGGAAGCTCCTTTCGAACGAGAGCGCTGAGCGCGAGCCCGTCCATGAAGGGCATTCGGATGTCGGTGAGAAGGAGATCCGGCTTGATTTCGCGTATCAAGGGGAGGGCCATTTCGCCGTCTGCGGCATCTCCTATGTAAGTGAAACCGCACTGCTCCCACTCAATATTGTTGCGAAGTCCCTCTCGAACCACTATTTCATCTTCTACCAAAAACACTTTATACATAATGCAGCTCCGTTTGAAAAAATTAGTATTAAGCCTAAGCCTCGCGTTAATGATATTACATAATTGAGCGCAGTTCAACAAATTTGTTGAAAAATACGATGCTAATTAAGGGAAAATAGCTGTATTTGTATCTGCTTCATACAATAAAACTAAATAATCACATTTTTATAGAATGAAAAATACCGGCGTTTTACCGCCGGTATTAAGAATGATATTATATGCTTAGCCTCCTGCACTTACAGGGGCTACTCCGTGCCGCATCAAAAATTCTACCCACAGATAATAATACTGTGCCTTCAGATGACAGGAGTCCCAGGAATAATCCTGGTTGAGATTTCCGTTTCCGTCCGAGAGGATTTCGTTGACGTCAATATAGAAGCAGCCCTTACCGTCGGCAAGACCCGCAATATCGCAGTTTCGCTTTCTGATTTTGTCGTTGCTGAAAACCTCGTCCGTATCGGAGCGGCTCGCGGTTACATAAAGGATGCCCTGTACAAAGATAAGGGCGTTCGGCTGAAGCTCCCTGATGCGTTGGACAGCTGCAGTATAGGTTTCAATAAATCTCTGCGGACTGCCGGTTCCCATTTCGTTGATGCCGACCATGATATATATCTTGCCGAACTGCTTTTGCTGCAAAGCGTAGTCCAGCGTGACGGTTTTTGAGCCGCCGTCAAGCGAAATAAACGCCTTGTCGAGAAGATTATAAACAGTCAATCCTACAGAAGCGTAGCAGGTGGCATTTAGGCCGGAGTATTCTCCCATGCCGACCATCCGGGAATCACCAACGAAAAGAGCGTCGCTGAAGTAGTTTTCGTCAACCTGAATGAAATTTTGCTCAACGGGCGCGACCGGAGGAGGAACCTCAGGCTTATGGGAAGGGGGCGGTGTTTCAACAACCTGTGTCGGAGGAACTACAGCCGGCTGCGAAGGAGAGGTTGTCGGAGGTATAAGATCAGAGCCCGCAGGCGTTTGCGCCGGAGTGTTCTCGGGTGTGCTGGTCGGCTCCGCGCTGGGGATAAACACCGGCTGTGGGTCGGTTGTCTGAGGAGTCGGCGAAAGGATAGTTCCATCGCTTATGCCCATGAACATTTGGCTTATGTATGAGTCGGGCAAAAACGAGCCTCTGGCTCCCGGCATCAGCAAAAAGCCGCATAAAACTGCCACAACAAAGCTTGCGGCGAGGATAATCGGAAAAGGAAACTTCTTCATTTTAATATCCTCAAAACTTAAAGTACATAAAGGGGTTATTCGAGTTGATGGCTATCTCATAAACAGACAGCCAGAACAGTATAAACAAAAGCAAAATAACAGGCCATTTTCCGGAGTATTTGCGAATAAGCCTTTCGGGCCAGGGCAAAGCGAAGACGATAGCCGCCAGGATAAAGGGGCCGTAAAGTCTGCCGTATTTTACGTAATCCAAGGCGTAGACGTTTATCCCGACGCTGTTTATTATCGGAGCGAACATTCTGGAGAGATAAATCCAGATGTCCTCTGCCTTCGTGATCGCAAAAAACATCCACGAAACTGGAATAAGCAGCAGTGTATAGAGATGCGAGAAAACCCAGCTCTTTTCAAGGATTCTCCTGAGAAACAGCTTTTCAAGAGCGATGAAGACAAACAAAAAGCCGGCCCACATTACAAAATTCCATCCGATGCCGTGCCAAAGCCCCGTGAGCATCCAGACGATCAGAAGATTGAGTGTGGTTTTAAAATATCCGCTTCTGTTGCCGCCGAGAGGTATGTATACATAGTCCTTGAACCATCTGCCGAGGGTCATGTGCCATCTGCGGTAAAACTCGGATATGGACCTTGCGCAGTAGGGCGAATCGAAGTTGTTCGGGAACTGGAAGCCCAGCATTTTTCCGAGGCCTATCGCCATCAGCGAGTAGCCCTGAAAGTCAAAGTAAAGCTGAAGGCTGAAGCCGACGGCGCCAAGCCAAGCGAGGGGAGTGGAAATGCTCACAAAGCCAATTGTCTGAATGTTGTTCCATAAGCCGGATATGCGGTCGGCCAGCAGCGCCTTGTAGCTGAGCCCAAGCACAAAAAGCTCCATACCGCTTTCTATGTTTTCGCGGATTTGTTTCTTGTCGTTCAGGGCGGGCTTTAATTCCTGATAGCGGGCGATCGGGCCGGAAATAAGCTTCGGGAACATAATTGCGTAAGTTATAAAGCCGGGGTATGCTTCTTCTCTGTTTTTGAAGGAGTCGACCAGAAAGGCAATCATCCCGAAGGTAATGAATGAGATGCCGGGCATAGGGAAGGGGCCGATTTTGAAAAACACGAGCAGCAAAACGTTGATAATTATGCCGAGCGCAAGTACTATCTTGCCCTGCGGCATTTTTGCGGCGATTAGATAGTTAAGCGAAATAATGATGAGCAAAATAACCGTACAGGGCAGGCTGATGAAGGCGTAAAATACAACGCTTCCGAGCAGGAGCACCAGATTTCTGCACTTATCGGGCAAAAGATAATACGCCAGAAGAAAAATAGGTAAAAACCGAAACAAAAAAGGGAAACTGCAGAAATCCATGTGTATTATCCTCCCTTTGAAGCGA
>CAYQMY010000109.1:0-7658 GCA_964418735.1 uncultured Oscillospiraceae bacterium
TAGCACAGCCCTTGGAGAGGGGCTCTAATAACTACTACTTTATAATACAAGGAAATATTTAAAAATGAAAGAACAAGATAGAATACGCATATTAAACATGGTAAAAAACGGAGTCATCACAGTCGAAGAGGCCGAAAAGCTTCTAAGCGCGGCGGAGCCCTCCGTAGAGCCCGCCCGTCAGCTTCCGGAGGAAGTGTCCTTCAAGGACAACCGCGGACGCAAGGGAAAGAAGTTTCGCATAATTGTCGACGCTGTAAACGACAAAACCAAGGCTGCCAAGGTAAATATATCGATACCCGTCTCGCTTATACGCACTATCGGCCCGGTTATCGTGAACAACCTGCCGCGTGAAACAAAGGATGAGCTTAATAAATCCGGAATCGACGTTATGCAGATAGTCAATGACATAGAAAGCATTATCGACAGCGGCTTGGAAGAGGACATCGTCAACGTAGACACCGGCGAGGGCGACGAAAAAGCCAAGGTGCGCATTTATGTCGAATAGACGTGCATTTCTGATTTGGATTGCCGTACGCGCAGGAAACAGATTTCGCCTTGCTTTACCCATACCGCTTTTTCTGCTTCTGGGAGTTACCGACTTTCTTGAGGATGCGGCCCTTTTTATTCCCGCCACCTATACGGAAAAGAGCGAAAAAAAGCTTTCCTCGGGCTCGGCAAAACAGCTTGTCCTTGCCTGTGCGGACCTGCTAAGGGAGCTTGCGCTTCATTCCGAGCCCATAGATCTCGTAGACATCGATGTTTCGGAAGGGCAGAAACGTTTTGCTTTTCAATTTAAGTTGAGGTAAAATAAACATATAAGGCAATCTCGCACTTAGAACTCGGCGGTGTTGCCATAATCTTTACGGAGTTGAACAAATTGAGACTATTTATAAAATGGCTTGTATGCTTCGGCGCCCTGCTTTTGGCCTCCATCTGCTTCCCCGCTCATTTTTGGGTTCACGGCGGCTATGCCACACTCGCTGCGGCTGCTACCATACTATGGCTTGCAAACCTCGCTCTCAAGCCAATTCTGCAGCTTGTCGCCCTCCCGATAACTATACTTACCCTGGGAATATTCAGCCTTGTCGTAAACGCGGGAATGGTCAGACTGACCGACCTGCTGATCCCGACAATCCATATACGCGGCTTTTGGCTCTGCGTTTTTATTGCGGTCATAATTTCTGTAGGAAATGGCATGTTCGCCGCAAAACCGCGCAAGCGATAACCTGGCTATTCTATGCCTCGGGGATTTCCCGGGGCATAAATATTTCTTCAAATGGAATAGAAGTTCGATAAGCGCAGATAATATTCTTGTTTTTTAAGGCGCGACTTTTCGGCAGGAGTCATGCCTAATTCTTTTCGTCAATATCAATATATTTTATTTAGTGTTAACAATTGACAATCTTATCCACTATTGTTACAATAAAGTGTGGTTTTGAAAAAAAACCATTATGTGTGATTATTTTGTAGATGCGAAAGGGGTCCAGATTATGGGAGTAAGAATTGGTATTAATGGTTTTGGCAGAATCGGTCGTTTGCTTTTCCGTGCGGGAATAGACTGCAAGGATATTGAATTTGTGGGTATCAACGATCCGGGTATGACTCCGGATTATATGGCATACATGCTTAAATATGATACGATGCACGGCAGATTTAAGGGAGAAATCTCTTATACCGACAACAGCATAACTGTAAACGGTAAGACCATTAAGGTTTTTGCAATAAAGAATCCGGTTGAAATCCCCTGGGGAGAGATAAACGCCGAATACGTTATGGACGCGAGCGGCCTGTTCCTTACACAGGAAAAGGCACAGGGCCATATTGACGCGGGCGCAAAGAAGGTAATAATGTCCGCGCCCCCCAAAGACGACACTCCAACCTTCGTTATGGGCGTAAATAATACTAAGTACACCACTGATATGAAGTTCGTTTCCAACGCGTCCTGCACAACCAACGCTCTCGCGCCTATCGCCAAGGTTCTGCACGACAACTTCGGCATAAAGGACGGACTTATGACCACCGTTCACTCCGTGACGGCAACACAGAAAACTATTGACGGGCCTTCAGCGAAGGACTGGCGCGGCGGCCGTTCTGCTTCCGCCAACATCATACCGTCCTCGACCGGAGCCGCCAAGGCTGTCGGCATGGTAATTCCCGAGCTTAAGGGTAAGCTGACTGGCATGTCAATCCGCGTTCCGACACTGGACGTTTCCGTTGTCGACCTTACCGTAAATCTCGCAAAGCCGGCCTCCTATGCAGAAATCTGCGCCGCAATGAAGAAGGCCTCCGAGGGCGAGCTCAAGGGAATTTTGGATTATACCGAGGACGCCGTTGTCTCCTCCGATTTTATCGGCGATACCCATTCCTCGATTTTTGACAAAGCGGCCGGTATTGCTCTTACGGACACCTTTGTCAAGGTTGTTTCTTGGTACGACAACGAGATAGGCTATTCCAACAGAATGCTGGATCTGGCTCGCTATATGTACTCCGTTGATCACAAGTAATATTAAATATTTATAACAAAAAAGGATAAGTTACATAGGAAAAAACCTATGCAGCTTATCCTTTTTCGTCAAATATTTTGATGTATTTAGTCCACCATAACTGAACGTATTTCATTTTTTGCAATTTCCAAAATCAAATCTTGCAAAAACGTGGTAATATTTTTGCATTTTTGGTTGAATATCATCAAACTGGGTATTGCAACCTGCATAATATATTGACTTTGGATATGTTATATGATAGTTTGAAATCAGGCTTTTGAGCAAGGGAAGCTCCAGTTTTTTAGATTTTGGCAGTGGGCTCTTCACTGGGTTCCCTGCCCCTTGTTTTAAAAATAAAAATTTTTTCCGGGAGGTCATTTATGGTTTCAGAAACGGTAAACGTCATTTTAGATGCTGAAAAGCAGGCTGAAGAGAAATTGAAATCGACCCGCAAAGAGGCGGAGCAGATTATTATCAGCGCAAACGAAGACGCGGGAAATTTGATATCGGCGGCCCGCTCTGAAGCCGAAAAGGAAGCGGCAGCCGTAAGGCAGGAAAATAAAAATAAAATTAAAGCTATAGTGGATACGAACGAAAAGTTATATCAGAAGAATGTTTCGCAGACCAAGGCAAAGGCAGAGCAGCAAACAGCGCAGGCTGTCGATATGGTAATCGAGAAGCTTATATCTTAACAAAGAGGGTGATCTTCTAATTGGCTAAGTTAAATATGAAGCGGATTCAAATTGCGGCGCTTTCGGAAAACCGCAAGGAGATACTTGAGTATCTTCAGCGGAAGGGTATTGTTGAGGTTTCTGACGAGGAAAATGACTCCCTCGCGAGAATCAATACCGCCGATACCATATCCCAATTTGAAAAGTATATCAGCACCGCCATTCAGGCAAAGGCCGTTATTGATGAATACGCGCCTCAGAAGCAATCCATGCTTGCCTCACTTAACGACAGGCGGGAGCTTACGGAGGACGAGTACAAGAAACACTTCTCCCATAGAGAAGCAATCCTGAAAGATTGCTATCATCTGGTGGAATGTCAAAAAACCATAGCAGACAAGAGGGCCGAGATTGTCAAGGCGCAGACCCAGGCCGACATATTGAAGGTTTGGCTCTCCCTCGATATCCCGATGTCCTTTGAAGGCACAAGGCTTACGAGGTGCTTTATCGGCACTCTTCCCGCGCAATACACAAAGGACGAGCTGCTGGGTAAAATCGCCGAAATAAACCCCGAGCTCAAGATGCTTGACATCGAAATCGCCGCAGCTTCCAAGGAGCAAACCTGCATAGCGGCGCTCTCACACAAATGTGAGGCGAACGACGCTCTTGCGGCGCTTCGCGAACTCGGTTTCGCGCAGACCTCTGAACCTATAAAGCAGAAGCCAAAGGCAAAGCTGCTGCAAATTGAAAATGAAATAGCCGGATACAAGAAAGAGATAGAGGAAAACATAAATATTATCAAGTCTTATTCGGATAAGGCTGATAAGATTGAATTTCTTATTGACCATCTCACGATGCGAAGGGACAGGTATCACGCCCTTAACAAGGTTGGTCTTACTAAAAGAACCTTCATTCTAAGGGGCTATATCCCCGAAAAGTATGCCTGCAGCCTCACAAGTGAGCTTGAGAATAAGTTCGACATCGCGATAAGCGTTACCGAGCCTGCCGAGGAAGATGACGTGCCAGTGCTTCTGCAAAATAACGGCTTCGCCGCCCCTGTCGAGTCGATAACGGAGATGTACGCGCTGCCGACTAAGGGCGATGTGGACCCGAGCCCTGTAATGGCCTTCTTCTACTACTTTTTCTTCGGTATGATGCTCTCCGACGCAGGATACGGCCTTGTAATGGTCATCGTTTCAGCACTCCTGCTAAGCAAGTTCAGGCTCAAGGACTCGATGAAGAAGAGCCTAAAAATGTTTATGTACTGCGGTATTTCAACGGTTTTCTGGGGTGCAATGTTCGGAAGCTGGTTCGGCGATATCGTCAGCGTTATCAATGTCCAGTTCCTCGGCGGCAGCACAGTTAACCTCGCAATATGGTTCGATCCTATCAAGGACCCGATGAAGCTTCTGCTTTGGGCCTTCGCCTTCGGAATCGTTCACCTGTTTGTGGGCCTCGGCGTAAAGTTCGTTATGCTCTGGAAGGACGGCAAAAAGGCAGACGCGATATTCGATGTCATACCGGCTTATATGCTGGTTTTGGGCGCGGCTCCCCTTGCCGGCGGAATACTTACACCCGTACCTCCTATCTTTGCCTTAGTCGGTAAGTATATGGCTCTCGCCGGTGTGGTGCTCGTTATACTGACCGCCTCAAGAAGCTCTAAAAACATTCTGGCAAGACTCGGCGGTGGCCTTTACGGTCTTTACAATATGGCTTCCGGCTATCTTAGCGATGTTCTCTCCTACTCCCGTCTGCTGGCTCTCGGGCTCGCGACAGGCAGTATCGCCGGCGTTGTAAACCTTATGGGCTCTATGTCAGGCAATCTGGTATTAAAAGGTATTATCCTGACGGTGGTATTCGTTGTCGGACATTCCTTAAACATAGCAATCAATCTTCTCGGTGCTTACGTTCACACAAACAGACTTCAGTTCGTCGAATTCTTTTCCAAGTTTTACGAGGGCGGGGGCCGTGCCTTTGACCCTTTAAAAGTAAATACAAAATATATACGTTTTAAGGAGGAAATTCAAAATGGTTAGTTTAGGTTTGGCTCTCGCAATTTTAGGTGCAGTTCTCGCGGCGTTCATGGCAGGTATCGGTTCAGCTAAAGGTGTAGGAATCGCCGGTGAAGCCGCTGCAGGTGTAATCTCAGAAGATCCCTCCAAGTTCAGCAAGGTGCTTATTCTCCAGCTTCTCCCCGGCACACAGGGACTTTATGGTCTGCTCACCGCTGTTTTCGTACTCAGCCAGATCGGCGTTCTGGGCGGAAAGCCTGTCGACCTGACCGTTTGGCAGGGCCTTATGTATCTTGCAGCCTGCATGCCGATTGCTTTTGTCGGTCTTCTCTCAGCTATTTCGCAGGGCAAAACAGCCGCTGCCGGTATCGGCATTGTAGCAAAGAAGCCCGATCAGAGCGGTAAAGCCATAACCCTCGCCGCCATGGTTGAAACATACGCTATTCTTGCACTGCTTATATCTATCCTTACTATCGTAAACCTGAAGTAAGGACACAAGTTTGAAAGAGTTTCAAACTTATATTGATTCAAGTGAGTTTTTCTCGACGCTTTCGCGGCAACCGAAAAACCTGCACATAATGACCCATAGTCGTTTTGTGCCTTGAGCAATGCGAAAGGAATGGTGATAAATATGAATGGTTTAGATAATATCATCGCAAAAATCAATGCAGACTGCAAAGCCGAATGCGACGGTATCCTCTTTAAAGCTAAAGAAGACGCCAAGGTGATACTGGACAAAGCAGGGGACGAAGCCGAGCTGATAAGGCAGGGCATCCTCGACGGCGCTTTGCGTGAAAACGAGAAGGAAATCGAGCTTTTCAGTTCAAGAACCCAGCTTGAGAGCAAAAAGAATCTGCTTGCCCTTAAAATCGAGCTTGTAAACGGCATTATCGAAACCGCTCTGGTCAAGATCAAGAATCTGCCTGACGAGGAGTATTTCAAGGTAATTAAGTCTCTTATTTTAAAGAATGCGAAAAAGGGCGCGGGGACTCTGTGCTTTTCAAGCAGGGACTTGTCCCGTCTCCCCTCCGGCTTCGAGGCCGAGGTCAACAATGCTCTTGCAAACGGCGCTTCGGTGAAAATAAGCTCCGAACCGGCACGTATAGACGGAGGCTTTCTCCTGGTTTATGATGATATTGACCAGAACTGCTCGTTTGAGGCTCTTCTCTCCTCCTCCGTCGACGATATCAAGGACAAGCTCTTTGAAATGCTGTTTAAGAGGACCGACATATGAAAGATACGGCTTATACGTTTGCGGTTGCGAAAGTTAGGGCTGTCGAAACAAGGCTTCTGAGCTCTTCCGACATGGAGCAGCTTATTGGCGCTTCTGATTATGAAAACGCGGTTAAGCTTTTAAAGGACAAGGGTATAGTAGGCGAAAAGGATGACGTACAGACGGCGCTTAAAAACCTGATGACGCAGACCTGGCATCTTTTAAACGAGATCTCGCCCGAAACAAGTTCTCTTGAGATTCTGATTGTCAGGAACGACTTCCATAATTTGAAGTCCGCGCTCAAGTCGATGGTTTCGACAAACAGGTGCGAAGACCACTTTATAATCCCTTCTGTTGTAAAGCCGGAGCTTCTGAAATCGGCCGTATCCGGCAAGAAGTTTTATGAGCTCCCGGACTTCCTTGAGGTCACTGCCGAGAAGGCCTATGAGCTTCTCGTTCGCACAATGGACGGCCAGCTTGCGGATATCCTTATTGACGCTGCGACGCTTGATAACATCCTTAAAAGAGCTGAGAATTCGGGAAACGCCTATATTCAAAGATTTGCCGAGCTGATTGCGGTTACGGCCAATATAAAAACTGCGTACAGAGCAGCCAGAACCGGAAAAGATGAGACATTTTTGCAGGCCGCACTTTGCGACACTAAGGAACTTAGCAAATCAGCTTTGATTCAGGCTGCCAAAAAGGGACCGGAGGAGCTACTCGCCTACCTTGCCGAGACAAGCTATAAGGACGCGGCAAAGTATATCAGAGTTTCCGTTTCGGCCTTTGAAAAGTGGTGTGACGACACTATAATGTCGCATATCGA
The DNA here is from genome assembly GCA_964418735.1 of uncultured Oscillospiraceae bacterium. Taxonomy (GTDB): domain Bacteria; phylum Bacillota; class Clostridia; order Oscillospirales; family Oscillospiraceae; genus DUPK01. The sequence goes on from CAYQMY010000109.1 coordinate 7,203, forward strand.
AAGTGCAAAGTACAAGAGCTTCGGCGTAGAGCCGCTGATTGCGTACTATATCGCCATTGAAACGCAGGTAAAAACCCTCAGGATCATACTTTCCTGCAAGTACAACAATCTCCAGGCGGATATCATAAGGGAAAGGGTGCGTAAGCTGTATGTATAGAGTTGCGGTAATGGGCGACAAGGACAGCATTTACGGTTTTGCCGCCCTTGGCCTTGATATTTTCCCTGAATTTGACGCGGCTCACGCCGCAGATACTCTTAGGAAGCTGGCAGCCAACAGCTATGCCGTGGTTTACATCACCGAGGCTCTTGCGAGCGCAATCTCGGAAGAAATCGACAGGTACAAAAGCAAAGAATTGCCAGCTATCATACTCATTCCGGGCGTTATCGGAAACACCGGACTGGGACTCGCAAACGTCAGCAGAACCGTCGAAAAGGCCGTCGGTTCTGATATTTTGA
>CAYQMY010000110.1:0-7593 GCA_964418735.1 uncultured Oscillospiraceae bacterium
CCGCCGCCAACACAGAGCGCAGCACCGGAAACTCCAAGGCAGACAACAAATTCCGCAGGTTAGCGGTATTATAAATTTGCCCTACAAAACGAAGGCATCCGGAGTACCCAAAAGAAAAATGATTGAATTAATAATTATTAAAATATATAATGTTTAAAGTATTTATCTACAGATAATGGTTGGAGGGCTGAGGCATGACAGAGCTTGAAAAAATGAACAGGGCAAAAGTCTATATGGACAAGCTTGCCAACGGAATAGATCCGATTACAGATTTGGAGCTTCCCAGCGACAGCGCGCTTAATAATGTGCGTCTTGCGAGGTGCTTTTTCTATGTGTCAGATATTCTTCGTCAGGTAATAGACAACGGCGGTACGGTTAAACCGGTTAAACAGCAAAAAAGGTCTGATTTTGATCTTCCGGCTGAAAAGCGCTGCGCGCTGGTCAGTGCCGGGCCGGTTAGTATCAGCGAATTTGCGGCAAGAATAAACGGCGCTATTGATGAAGGTATGAAAAAGCTCAGCACAACCGCAATTACAGGCTGGCTTGTCAGCAAGGGCTTTCTTGCGGAGGATGAGTACCCGAGCGGGAGGAAGTCGCGCCTGCCTACAAAAGAAGGGGAGTACATAGGCCTTTCGACAGAACTGAGGCAAGGCCAGTACGGGGAATATTATCTTGTCGTTTACAGCGAGGATGCCCAGAGGTTTGTTTTGGACAATCTTGAAGAAATTCTTCAGAATCACAGAAACAAAGGCGCTTAGTACGTGTGAAGATGAGACTGCACCGAAGCGTTTTGCTAACCCGGCTTGCAGATAATTCAAAAGCCCAATAACACAAAAACACTCGCTTTTTAAGTGTTCACAGACGTTGCAAGCCATTGGGCGAAGGACGCGGTTAACGAAATGGGCTCGAGAATGGTCGTTACCGGTGTTGGCGACGGCATTTACGAGCCTGAAAGAAGCATAACGAGGGCTGAATTTGCGGCTATTGTCGTAAGAGCAATGGGTCTTAAGAAGGGCACAACCGAAAGCGCCTTCGGAGATGTTACGCTGACCGACTGGTTTAACGGCTATGTCGGTACCGCGACGGCGTACAGCCTGATTACTGGCTACGACAGCGAGAGTTTCGCCCCGAACGACACGATAACGCGTGAGCAGGCGATGGCGATACTCGCGAGAGCGATGAAGCTAACAGGCCTCAGCGTCACACTCACTGACAGTGAAGCTTCCGCGTTACTTGCAAACTACACCGACGCAGGCTTGATTTCGGATTACGCAAAAGCCGGAGCCGCCGCTTGCATTAAGACAGGTGTTGTGTCAGGAACAACCGCAACGACTCTGTCACCGCAGGACAGCGTGACTAGGGCGGAGGTTGCAGCCATGGTACAGCGATTGCTGCAGAAGTCGGGACTGATCTAAATCAATAGATAAGCTTAAAACCAGCCGATACCTTGATTTTATTTTCAAGGTACCGGCTGGTTTTTTTATTATTGTCCGTTCTATTGTACCGCACTGTTTGTAGTATTAGCTGTAAGAGATATGTAAGAGATGATGCAGATGCAACTCAAGCCGAAGTGAACGCTGCAGTTGCAGATTTGGCAACAGCAGACGGTGACTTTGATGCAGCGGAAGTGCAGTAATTGTAGCATAACTAAAAACCAAACGTTACACTAAAAAATGAGTGGAGAGTCTCTGTAGGTCATACTACAGAGGCTCTCAAACTATCTACTGTGTATTTTTCTTTTACTGGGGCAAGAAAAGGTGGGTTTCTTGTAAGCGTAAAAATCAGCGGGTATCTTTCAAGTCTAGGCGGGGGTATCGTTGATTTTATTTGGAAAGATTAAAGATGGCTTACATACCGGCAGCAATAAGTTAGCACGCACCGGACAACTTCGTTGTCCGGTGCGTGCTATTTTGTTTATAGAAGCGACGCAAAATAGTATATTCGGCAGTGGCAAACGCCTATATTCTTCTCGTTGGCAGAATGAGCGTTACGATAGTTCCTTTTCCGGGGGCGCTGTCCACGGTCAGACCATACTCTTCGCCGCAATAGACACGGATACGCTTCTGAATATTCGGCAGGGCAATACGCTCAAGCCCCTGTTCATTCAGATCCTGAGTATGCGCGTTTAAAAGCTTTTCGCGCAGCTTCCGCAAAGCGTCTTCATCCATGCCGCAGCCGTTATCGGACACATGGACGATAACCCTTTGCCCATCCGGCACCGCCTGAACATGAAGCCTGCCGCCGGAGTCCATATACTTGAAGCCGTGCAGTATTGCATTTTCCAGAACGGGCTGGATAAGCATACGGGGAATCAGAACTTCGTCCAGCCTGTCGTCCACGTCAAATTCGGCGCTGAATCTGCCGGGATATCGGATAGTCATAATTGAGACGTATTTTTCAAGTATGAAAAACTCCTCAAGACCGCCGATATATTCATCCCCGGCGTTTGCGTAGCGCAGAAGATAGGAAAGTCCATCGCACATCTCGCCCGTTTTTTCCATTTCGCGTTTTTCAGCCAGCAGCTTGATGCTGCTTAGTACGTTTACGGTGAAGTGTGCGTTGATCTGCTTTTTCAGAGAGATTATGACGGCTTTCTGGTGTTCTATTTGAGCGTTCTGGAGACCGAGCCTTGCATCAAGCAGCTCTCTGTTCTTCTCCTCCAGCCTTAGCAGCATGGCGTTAATCTTCTCCACAAGCCTGTCAAAGCTGGCTTCGCCGGTAAGCGTCAGGGGCTTAAGCTCCTGCTTTGAGCCCAGTGCCTCTACGCCCTGCATCACGCGGAGCATAGGCCGAAAGAAGAAGCGATTCCAAAGGATTAGAAACAGAATGATTATTGTCGTGAGTATTAGCGCCGTGGCAAGGACCGCAATCGTGAATTTGGCGCCCATGGAATCGGCATAGCTTCCGTCGCTTTGCACCACTATCTCAAAGGGGGTGACGCCGATTTGCCTGCGCAGATACTCGCCGCTCTTTTTCTTTAAATCGTCCGCGAAGAGACCGACGAGAGCTTTGTCGCTTGAGACGATGGCCTTACCCTCGGCAACAAGCGAGATTTTTATATCGTCAAGACCGCCGTATTGAGAAAACAGGGCGAGGAGGCGCTCCTCCTCAATAAGAATTACTATAGTCCCAAGCTGGTGGATTCCCTCGTATATGCCGACAGCATAGCCTGCATAGTGCGTCCCCTCCAGCGAAAGATACAGGTGCTGGGGCAGAGCCTTCTGCTTGAGATAAAATCCGATGCGGGCGGCGGCAGTGTTGCCAAGCGTGCCGATAAAGCGGCTGTAAACACCGTCCTGATTGTAAATCAGAAGATTGCCCACGAAGGAGGAGGGGCGCATGAGAGTGTCCAGAATCGAGCTGATCTGTCCGGCCTTTTCGTGGTATAAAAGAGGACTCTGTTCCTTTACGAAATCCTTGACCTGCGTGTTCTGGCTGAGCGTAAAGGCTATATGCTCTAGACTTAGCAGCTCCGTCTCCAGAGCGCTCATAACCTGACGGGAGACCTGCGACATGACGGCCCTGTTGCTGTTTTTCATGTTTCGCGAGGTTTGCAGGTAGAATACGCTCCAAAGAATCAGCACGGCGGCGCCTAACGCAAACAAAACAGTCCTCAGCCTGCTTTTAAGATTTGATTTTTTCATTTAGCCTTGATCCTCCAATGGGGGACGTTTGCCTTGTAAAGGCACTGCCCGGCACATGTTACGGATTTTCTATTCGATACTGTGTGGGGGAAGCGCCATAATACTCTTTAAAGACCTTGCAGAAGTAATAGTAATCGGAATAGCCGCACTCCACTGCTATCTCCTTGAACGCCTTTTCCGTCTGCCTCATTATTTTGAGCGCCTCACGCATGCGAAGCTCGGTGATGAAACGTGTAAGAGTGGAGTTGTAGTGCTTGGAAAACAGGTTGCATATGTAGTTTTCGCTGAGATTAAAACGGGCACTCAACTGCCCCAGCGTGTGCTTTTGACTGAAGTTTTCGGTAATAAAGACAACAAGCTCGGTGAAAGCCGGATTTCCGCCCTTCGGCTCCTGTACAGGTGTTCTTCCGGGCCTGTTTGCTAGCTTCTTTGCCAGCCTTTCGAGCACAAGCTGTATCTCGGCCTCGTTAAGAGGCTTTAAAATATAGTCAAAGCCCTCAAGCAGGAAAAATGAGCGCGAGTCCTCAAAGGTGCCGAAGGCGCTCAGCATCACAAACTCGCAGTCGATTCCCATTTCTCTCAGATAACGCATCATTTCTATTCCGTCCATGGCGGGCATTTTCAGGTCACTGAATACGACATCTGGCAGAAGCTCGGGTATCTGTTTCAGCGCTGTTTGAGGACTGGGGCTGAACCCTACTACCTCAAAACCGTTATCCATCCACGGAATGTGCTCCACTATTTCCTCAAGAATCAATTCATCGTCATCTACCACATATACACGGTACAATATACCTACACCCCGTTTCTTTTGATATTTTACAGGAAACCACGGCATAACTCCATACGAAAATTCGGCTTATACCGCAAAAATGATGTATTATTTTCACATCCGTTTGTAAAATCCTAAGATTTTGGACGGCAAACGCTCAAAATTTGCTGAAATATTCCAGATTTTATCGTATAATTTAAAGACTGTTTTCGGCTAGGGAGGAAAAAACTTGAATCAAATTAAGCGCCTGCGGCTGCGGCAATTTACCGCGCTGATAATATGTATGGCTTTTCTCTTGCCCGGCTGTTCTAAGCACCCCGCGCAGGAGCGGCGGAGTGTACATATCGCGATGCCCTACAGCGCAAAAATACAGGACGTCGGCACGAATTATTACAAGCTCTGGCTTGAGCAGAAAACCGGGCTCAATATCGAGATAGAGTTTATTCCGCAGGATTATACCGGGGAGTACCTGCGTTTGCTTTTTACCTCGGGAAGCGGCAGCCATATTGACGCAGTGTTATTTGACTCGGGCGCCGGATTTCCTTCCGCCGAGCTGATTAATGAATACGGGGCGGGCGGATATCTTCTGCCACTGGATAGTTATATAAGTAAAGAAAGTCAGCTCGGAGAGATTTTTGATTGGTATAACGATTATAATCTGCGCGAGGTGATGACCTCGCCGGAAGGAAAGCTTTACTATATGCCGGCGCTGGACACCTCGGCCTCGAACCGCAACGGACAAACGCTGTGGCTGAACGCTGGATGGCTTAAGGCACTGAAGCTCTCAATGCCGCAGACGACCGAAGACCTTGAGAAAGTCCTGAAGGCGTTTAGGGACAAGGACCCTAACGGAAACGGGATTGCAGACGAGATACCTCTCGCGGGAAGCGCGGAGGAGCCGGCCCTGCTCCCTTTTAACTTTCTGATAAACTCCTTTGTATATAACGACTGGGAAAATTCTAATATGGCCGTGCGGGACGGCAGTGTTTTCTACGCGCCCATAACTGAGCAGTGGCGGCAGGCAATGCTGTACTGCCGCAGCCTGTATGAGGAAAAACTGCTGCCGAACAGCTTTTTGTTCAGCAAAGAGCAGCTTGTGCGGCTTGCAAACGACCAAAGGGACCTTGTCGGCGGTTTTACTGCGTCCGGCATAAACGATGTCCTGTTTCAGAGTTCTCCTGAAGTAGCCAGCCGATTTGTACAGATTCCTCCGCTTAAGGGGCCGGAGGGCGTTCGATTCTCCGTTGTGTCCACCTCGAAGCCTCGTCCGGGCGGAGTAGTAACCTCATCCTGCCGTGATCCGGAAGCCGCATTTCTGCTGATGGACGCAATGCTCAGTGAGGAAGCCTCGCTTATCGGTCGATACGGAGAGCGGGGCGTGGACTGGAATTATGCCGATGTCGGGAGCATCAGCCCGAGCGGAGATCCGGCTACCATTATGGTTGTGAACGCTTTGCGAAGTAAGCTCCAGAACAAGACTCTGTGCGAAATCGGGCCATTTGTGACACGAAGTAAGTATGTTGACGGAGTGGCGTGGAGGGGCTTTCAGGCCGACCATGAATATATGAACGCCCGCGCCGCGAGCAGCTACCGTCCCTATGAGCCCAAGGAGTATATTAGCCTGATACTCTTTAACAAAGAGGAGGCCGGGGAACTCGAAAAGCTTCGAACCGGCATTGACGCATACACGCAAAGCTGGCTGCGAGCTTTTATCACCGGAGAACCAAACCCGAAGGATGACGCAGTATGGGAGGAGTATAAAAATGGCTACGGGGGGCTTGGTCTTGAAAGGCTCCTTGAGGGCGTGCGGGAGGCTTACTCCAGGCTTGATAAAAAATAAAAACAGCAGAGGAACAATGCATGATGAAAAAACGAATACTGTCGGCGCTTTGCGCGGGGCTTATGCTTCTTGGCGCCTGCTCCGTAAGTAAGCCCGCGCCTCAGCAAAAGGACATGGAGCAGTGGCTCAAAACCGCAAGGCTGGACGCAAAGGAAACGCCGAAGGAGCTTTACGAGGCAGCTCTCAAGGAGGACACGCTGGTAATATACAGCGTCACCACGCGAATGCTTGACGTGAAGGAGTCTTTTGAGCGCGCCTACTCCGGACTTACAGTGGACGTACGCGATATACGGCAGAGCGATATCCACAAGGCACTGGAGGAAAATTATCGCAACAGAAAATATGAATGCGATATCGCCGTTTTCACGGATAGCGATTCGGAGCTGTCGAAAAACCTTGTTCCCAACGGGATTTTGTACAAATATACGCCTTTCGATATCAAGGATAAGCTTCTCCCCGGACATAACGGTCCTACACTGGAGTTTTTGGGTGAAGCAGTACAGCTTTTCTATAATGACGAGGTCTTCGATAATCCTCCGGTAAAGAACTGGTGGGAGCTGACCGAGCCGCGTTTCAAGGGGAGAGTATGGGTGCCTTCCGCACCACGCTCGGCAACGACCTTTGCTCTTATCGGCGCAATGCTGCAAAAAAGCGATGAGATGGCCAAGGCATATAAGGAACTTTACGGACAGGAGCTTGAGATACCGGCTGGCAGCTCCGCCGGACAAATTTTCTGGAAGATGCTTATGCAAAACGATGTTCATATTGCCAATTCCTCCGACGAGGTTGTTGAGGCCGTCGGTATGCCCGGGCAAACAAACCCGCCGGTTGGCGTTATGGTTTCAAGCAAGGTCCGCATGCGCGATATTGGCTATGCAATTCGGCCTGTCTACGATTTGGCGCCCTCGGCGGGGGTTTACGTTCCAAACAGCGTTATGCTGGCGGGAGGCGGAAAAAATGTTAACTCTGCAAAGCTCTTCATTCGCTGGCTGCTGGGTGAAGCAGACGGGCAGGGTGAGGGCTATAAGCCATACCTGCAAAACGGAACATGGTCCGTCCGCAGCGACGTGTCCTCGCAGACTCCGGTATCCCTTGAAGAGGCGGGGTTCTGGCAGATAGACAAGGAGTATATAGTAAAGAACAGGGAAGCTATAGATGAATTCTGGCTCTCGCTGCAGCCGCAGAAGTGAATCGGGGGATTTGAGCATGAAAAAACGAATACTGGCGGCTCTGTGTGCTGGGCTTATGCTTCTTACTGCTTGCGCAGCGAATAGAACTGCGCCTCAGCAAAAGGACATGCAGCAGTGGCTGAAAACAGCAAAGCTGGACGCCGAGGA
>CAYQMY010000111.1:0-7572 GCA_964418735.1 uncultured Oscillospiraceae bacterium
ATTTGCCGCAGGCATTGCATTTTGAGCGGTCTGTTTTAGCCTTTCCGTCTACAATGGTTATAGCACCGCTCGGACAGACCTCAACGCATTTTCCGCAGCCAATACATTTTTCGGCCATGAAGAAAAGCTTTGGCTCCATCGTCTCGGATTCCGGGTTCTGACACCAAAGGCAGCGAAGCGGACATCCAGTAAGAAATACAGTAGTCCGAATTCCGGGGCCGTCATGAATAGAGTAGCCCTGAATGTTAAACACCTTGCCCTGTACACTTTCTAAATCTTGCATAAATATGACCTCGCATCAATTAAATTTCGCAAATTGCGCTTATAATACTAAAAAATGCAATAATGCAGTTTTGCGTGCGCACTTCGTTTGCACATGCGCAATGCGGTATAATAACTTCTTTGAAGTTATTATACCGCACTATTCTTAGAAGATAAATATTAAATGAAGCAATATAGCAATTTCTGTACCTGTTGCACAATGTTGCTACTTCATGTTGTGCGAAGCACCATGCAAAAACAAATAATGTTATCTATCCCACTTGTCAGCCATCGTGCGCAGCTCGTCAGTAAACCTTTTGAGGTCCTTATTCGCTCCGCCCTTATTGCGCTTAATGACTTCAAGCAGCTTTTCGCCCATACTGCGCAGCTCTCTATATAGCCCGGATTCTTGCTCGGCAGGCTTGCTGCGTTCGGGAGTGTAGCCTGCGTGCAGTCTCTGATCCGCGACAAGGTCATATACCTCCGTATATTCCGGAGAATATGCATTAAGGCCCATTCCAGAGAGAGTTTCCACAAAAACAGGAATGACCTCGTCGTCGCCGTGAACTACGAATACTCGCTGCGGCTTGGGGTCAAAGGCCGATATCCACTCCTTAAGTCCGGTCAGATCGGCGTGCGACGAAAGGCCTTTAAAGTTTACTATCGTAGCCCTTACTATAATTTCCTCACCGAAAAGCTTCACCTTTTTCGCCCCGTCCAGCAGCAGGCGTCCGAAGCTCCCTATTGCCTGGAAGCCTACGAAAACCACGGTGGATTCAGCGCGCCACAGATTGTGCTTCAAATGGTGTCTTATGCGCCCCGCGTCGCACATTCCGCTGGCTGAAATAATCACCTTCGGATTCGGGTCTAAATTGAGCGCGCGCGACTCATCGGTTGACTCAGTCAGTTTGAGGTTCGGGAACTGAAGCACGTTAATACCGTCTTGAACAAGCTTTCTGGTCTCGGCGTCAAGATAGCCCGTAAGATCACCACTGTATATCTCAGTAGCCTGCTTCGCAAGCGGGCTATCCACATAAACCTCGAAATCGGGTATGCTCTTTACAAGGCCTTCGTCCTTAATCTCGCGTATATAATACAGAAGCTCCTGCGTTCTGCCGACCGCAAAGGAGGGAATAATGACATTTCCGCCCTTTTTGAAGGTTTCGTCTATTATTTCCGCAAGATCCTCTTTGTAATTTCCCTCGCCCTGATGGTTACGGTCGCCGTAGGTGCTCTCCATAACCACAAAGTCAGCTTCCTTAATTTTAGATGGATTTCTTATTATCGGCTGCTCTTTGTTTCCGATATCGCCGGAGAATACAATCTTTTTTGCAGTCTCGCCTTCGGTCAGCCACATTTCGACCATAGATGAGCCGAGAAGATGACCTGCATCATTAAACTGGCATTCCACGCCTTCGCACACCGCGAACCTGTTGCAGTAATCATAGGTTCTAATAAGCTGAAGGCATCTCGATGCGTCATCAACTGTATAAAGAGGCTCCTTTAAAGGCCTGCCCGCGCGCTTATCCTTCTGGCTCTGATACTTTGCGTCGTTTTCCTGTATAAAGGCACTGTCAAGAAGCATTATTGAAAGCAGCTCCTTTGTGAGCCGCGTTGTAAAAATCGTGCCTTTAAAGCCGCGCTTATAGAGCAGCGGCAGCCTTCCGGAGTGATCGATATGCGCGTGGGTAACAATTACATAGTCAATCTTAGCCGGATTGAACGGCAGCAAGTTGTTGTCTATCTCATCCCTGCCCTGCTGAAGTCCGCAGTCAATGAGTATGCGTTTGCCGTTTATATCTAAACAATGGCAGCTTCCGGTAACCGCTCTGTCCGCTCCGTAAAATGTAATATGCATATGCTGAGCCTCCCACTAAAAAATTATTCAAATCAGGAATCGCTGATTAAATCGCATTGGATGGATAAGCGATAAAAATTTTTGTCAGTTCTCTAAAAAAACATAGGCAATACTTTGTGTATTAACGAGGCTTTTTGTGAGAACTGTCGGAAATAAGTCCGCTTAGCCGCCGACTGCCGATTTAATCAGGGGTTCCCTAAGCCTGCTGTATTGAATCGTCGTTGAAAATCCACTCGCGTACGCTTGTGACCGTAAACTCGGTTTCCGAGGTGCGGCAGATTACACGGTGTATTCCCGCGTTTATTATCAGGCGCCTGCACATCGAGCAGGGTGTGGTATCGCTGAGTATCTCGTTTGTTTTGGCGTTGCGCCCTGCGAGATACAGCGTTCCGCCTATCATGTCCGATCTCGCGGCAGAGATAATGGCATTGGCCTCGGCATGGACGCTCCTGCAAAGCTCATATCTTTCACCGCTCGGAATGTTAAGAGCCTCCCTGGCACAGTTCTGAGTGTCGATGCAGTTTTTTCGTCCCCTCGGCGCACCATTGTAACCGGTGGAAATGATTTCATCGTTTGACACGATGATTGCTCCGTAACGGCGGCGAAGGCAGGTCGACCTTAGCAAAACCGCGTCGGCGATGTCAAGATAATAATTGACCTTGTCTTTGCGTTCCATGTCTTATCCCCCTAATAAACTGTATATAATGTCAGACTTTGAGTTCTGTGTCTTCCTTGGAAATGCAGTCGGGATACCTTTCGAGAACTGGCTTTACATAATCGCGCAAAAGCTCCGTAACCTGTGACGCGGACCTGCCGGTATAGGCCTCGGGGCAAATCTGTGCATCTATCTCTTCCCTTGTGAGCCCGAATATCGGGTCTGCCGAGATTCTCTCGATGAGGTCGTTCGGCTTTCCCTCTTCCTTGACCGTCTTTCCTGCCGCGATGGAGTGAACCCTTATCCGTTCGTGCAGCTCCTGACGGTTTCCGCCGCGCTTAACTGCGCTCATCATAATATTTTCTGTCGCCATAAACGGAAGCTCCTCCAGTACATGCTTCCTTATGACCTTGTCGTAAACCTTAATATTTGTCGCCACATTGACATAGATATTCAAAATGGCATCTACCGCAAGGAAGGCCTCAGAAACCGCTATGCGGCGGTTGGCCGAGTCGTCTAGCGTGCGCTCAAGCCACTGGTTGTAGGCGGTCATTGCCGGATTGAGGGTGTCAGCCATAACGTAACGCGAAAGAGCGCAAATACGCTCGCAGCGCATGGGATTTCGCTTATACGGCATAGCGGACGAGCCTATCTGCTTACCCTCGAACGGCTCCTCAAGCTCCTTAAGGTGAGAAAGCAGTCTCATATCGGTTGCGAACTTTCCGGCGCTCTGAGCGATTCCCGAGAGCACCGAGAGCACAAAGTAGTCGAACTTTCTCGAATAGGTCTGCCCCGAAACCGGAACAGAGCCATGAAAGCCCATCTCCTCGGAAATAAGCTCCTCAACCTTCTTAACCTTTTCCTCGTCGCCGTCAAAAAGCTCCATAAAGCTCGCCTGAGTGCCGGTCGTACCCTTTGAGCCGAGCAGCTTAAGCGAGTCTATCCTGTGCTCGACCTCGGCTAAATCCATAAGCAAATCGTATATCCAGAGCGAAGCGCGCTTTCCGACTGTGGTAAGCTGAGCCGGTTGGAAGTGCGTAAAGCCAAGCGTCGGGAGGTTCTTATACTCGTCGGCAAACTTTGAAAGCCTAGCAATAGTCCTAATAAGCTTGTCCCTAACAAGGATAAGCGCCTCGCGCATGATGATTATATCGGTGTTGTCGGTGACATAGCAGCTTGTCGCGCCAAGATGAATTATCGGCATCGCGCTCGGGCAGACCTCACCATAGGTGTGGACATGTGCCATTACATCGTGGCGCAGCTGACTTTCCATCTTTGCGGCATAGTCGTAATCTATATCATATATATGAGCCTCCATCTCAGCAATCTGAGTGACGCTTATATCAAGCCCCATTTTCTTTTCGGCACGAGCAAGCGCAATCCAGAGCTTCCGCCAGGTGGAAAACTTCTTATCGGGTGAAAACAGGTACTGCATTTCGTCGCTCGCGTACCGCGAAGATAAGGGGCTCTCGTAGGTGTTATTATTAATACGAATCCTCTCCTTTAGAAAAATTGACACGGGAAAATACTTACCCGTGTCAATTATACCTTTATTTCACTTATTTTTCTACATTTTTTAAAAATTTCTCAAGTCTGTCAATGCCCTCGTCAATGTCCTTCATCGATGCCGCGTAGGTCAGGCGGATAAAGTTCGGAGCACCGAAGCCGCTGCAGGGTACGACAGCAACGCCGCCCTTCTGAAGGAAGGCCATCGCAAAGTCGTCGCCGTCCTTGATATAGGTTCCGGCAATCGTCTTTCCGACAAGCTTTTCAATGTTAATCATGATGTAGAATGCGCCGTCCGGCATGATGCAGCTGACGCCGTCTACTGCGTTAACGCGCTTTACAATGTGGTTGCGGCGCTCCTCGAACACCTTGCGCATCTCTTCAATCTTGCTCTGGTCGGCGGTCAGCGCCTCCTCAGCCGCGTACTGCGAAATAGTGCTCGGAGCGCTGGTCGAATGGCTCAGGTAGTTCGCCATGACCTTTGTGACTTCCTTGTTTGCCGCCGCGTAGCCGATACGCCAACCTGTCATCGCGTAGGACTTTGAAACGCCGTTAATGATAATTGTGCGCTCCTTTGCGTCCTCAGAAAGCGCAGCAAAGCTTACAAACTCCTTATTGTCATAGACAAGACCGTAGTAGATCTCATCGGAGATAACATATAAATCATGCTTTTTGCAGACCTCGGCCATGCCCTCAAGCTCTTTTCTCGAATACAGCATTCCTGTAGGATTTGAGGGATTATTGAGAATTATGGCCTTTGTTTTATCCGTCACGGCACCTTCAATCTGTTCCTTGGTAATTTTAAATCCCGCTTTTTCCTCCGCGGTGATAATGACGGGCACGCCCCCGGCCATTTTGATTACCTCATAGTATGTAACCCAATAAGGCGCAGGCAGAATGACCTCATCCCCCGAATTGAGCAGAGCAGCAAGGGCGATAAAAATATTGTGCTTGGCGCCGCTGGCCACTACAATATTGGAAACGTCGTAATCAAGTCCGCAGTCCTCCTTAAGGCGCTTGCAGATTGCACAGCGCAGAGATTCTGTTCCGGCTGCGGGAGTGTATTTTGTAAGGCCCTTTTCAATAGCATTAATGCCGGCCTTTCTTATATGCTCGGGAGTCGGAAAATCGGGCTCGCCCGCTCCGAAGCCAATGATATCGGCACCCTCGCTCTTAAGCTTTTTGGCAAGGCTGTCAATAGCAAGTGTAGTTGATGCACGAACCTCAGAGGCCGTTATTGAGAGTGGTTTCATTATAATCCTCCATACTAATCCTTATTCTTTTGCAGATATTATATCATGATTTCATCATGATATAATACGGCCATGTGCCGTCTCCGACGGCACGGCCTTAAATTTCAGCGCGTGCGCACAGAGTGCGCACATGCGCATAAATATAATATCTCTTTGCAGATATTATATTTACAATCCTGCAAAATTGCAACCCAAAAATGCTTAGTAATGAAAAATTATCTAATAAAATGCAATTTCCAGTTATGTTCAATTCATATTTGTGAAAAATAGACTATATTTTACAAATATTGCGAGGCACAAGAATGTTTAGGCGTTTATGATTGACAACTAAATATTATTATGGTAGACTTGTCCAAACAAGTTATATGGAGGCGCGATGGTTCACTTCGTTAACAACGCAATAATTATTATTATAAGCATTATTATTATAATTATAGATAATAATGCTAATTTGCGTTGTGCTAAAAAACGAGTTGACATCGCCTGAAATAAACTTCAGCCCTGTTAAACGAGTCTTGCGGCAAACGCCGCAGGGCTTTTTTTGTTAAGCAATACAGCACTTATAGTTTTACGTTTTACGTTTTACCTTTATTAATTTTGGAGGAGTTTTTATGAGTAACGAAATCAAAATGATGGCGGACAGACTTCGCGAGCTTAGAACCGTCTGCGATGTGTCTGTAGCCGAAATGGCTGGGGTGACCGGCCTGACCGAAGCCGAATACACCGAGATGGAGAGCGGCAACAAGGATTTTTCCTTCACCTTCCTGCACAAATGCGCGACCCGTTTCAATATCGACATTTCCGAGCTGGTCATCGGAGATATGCCGAAGCTTTCAAAGTACACCCTTTCCCGCGCCGGCGAGGGCATGCCGATTAAAAGACGCGAGGGCTTTGATTATCAGCATATCGCCCCCCTGCTTCGCCACCGCCTTGCCGATCCCTTTGTGGTTACAGCAAAGTACAGCGAGAAGCTTGAAAAGGAGCCCATTACGCTCTCGACTCACGGCGGTCAGGAGCTCAACTACGTCCTGACCGGAAAGCTCAAGGTTCAGATCGATACTCACACCGAAATTATCGGTCCCGGCGACAGCGTTTATTACAACTCCAGCATTCCTCACGGAATGGTGGCGCTCGGCGGCGAGGACTGCACCTTTATTTCCGTTGTTATCAAGGGCGAAAAGACATCCAACGATTATAAGCTTGTCGACCTTTCGGCTCACACAAGCGGACAGGACTCGCTTATCTACAAAAACTTCGTTACCGAAACTCTTGACGAAAACGGCTATCTCAAGGATATGGAGTTCAATCCTCCCGCAAACTACAACTTCGCCTTCGACGTTCTGGACGAGCTCGCGAAAAAGTGCCCCGACAAGACCGCGATGCTCTGGCTCTCCAAAGATAAAGAGAAGCGCATTTTCACCTACTCCGACATTTCAAAATACTCCAACAAAACCGCCAACTATTTGACTTCACTGGGCATTAAAAAGGGCGACAAGGTAGTTCTTGTCCTTAAGCGCCACTACCAGTTCTGGTTCATCATAAACGCCCTGCATAAGATTGGCGCCGTTGCGATTCCGGCAAGCAACCTCTTAACCGCCCACGATTTCGATTACCGCCTGAACGCCGCCGGTGTTAAGGCCGCGATATGCACCATCGACGGAGACATCCCCAAGAACCTCGACGAAGGCGCTGTCAACGCCCCAACGCTCGAAATAAAGATTTCCGTTAACGGAAAGGTCGATGGCTGGCACGAGTTTGATACGGAAATGGAAGCCTTCTCCGACAAGTTTGACCGTCCCGAGGGGCAGAGCATCGATGACCCGATGCTCATGTACTTCACCTCCGGAACCACCGGACAGCCGAAAATCGCCGTGCACTCCTTCGCCTATCCCCTCGGCCACATCATCACCGCAAGATACTGGCACAACTCCGACCCGAACGGCCTGCACTTTACGATTTCCGACACAGGCTGGGGCAAGGCCGTCTGGGGTAAGATTTACGGTCAGTGGATGTGCGAGACCGCAGTATTCACCTATGAC